>DATJHZ010000601.1:0-4672 GCA_035493595.1 Cyclobacteriaceae bacterium
GAATATTTTTAGTCTGTTGAACAGGGGTAGGGTATACCCAAATTTTAGAAGGCTTTAATTCCCTTTCAATATGAATTACTTCAAGATTCTTTTTAGTTCCATCTAAATCAGTTTGTGATAATCTGTAGTAGCATGAATCTCCTTTAACTTCATAACTCTTATCGGAGTATTGATATTTATTTACAATAGATGTGGTTCCGTTTGCCAGGATGCTGCCAATTGTGCTAAATGTCAATCCGTCTAGAGAACGCTCCAGCGTGAAATAATTATTGTTTAATTCAGAAGCTGTGGTCCATTTTAGTTCAATCTCATCAGATTCATTGTTATAAAAGCCAGTGAAATATATCAATGATACTGGCAACGATGATAAATCGCTATTATCACATATGGTTGAATCAATAGTAACCTCACCCGATATGTTGGTCGTTTTCGTAAACGTATCTAGCATTCGAGCATCGGCAAGATTGTTAGTAGCCATAACTAATATTTTAACGAGCAATAACCCCACTTTCATCCCCTCGTAAAAAAAATCTACTCAGAATCAAAAGTAAGGCCTCAAGACAGCAGTAATACTATTCTATGATAGACAAATGAGTAGACAAATTCGTGTTGATACCCAATAGTATACAAAATGCATACTGGTTTAGTAATAATAATTTGATCAATTCAAAGCCCTATGCCATCCATATATGGAGGGGTTGATTTTAGAAACCAGATGTTGAAGCGATACTTATAGCACTTGATCTTTCTTAAATGACAGATTCTTTTTGATATGATAGGGGGATAGGTTTTTTATCAAGGCGAAGTGTAAACTCAGTTCCTTCTCCTACCACACTTCTTACAGTTATTTCTCCATTCAATTTTTCTACAAGAGTTTTCACTATGGAAAGACCAAGTCCTATTGATGACTCTCCAGATGTTGGACGGGAGGAGAGTCTTCTGAATTTTTTAAATAGTTTTTTCAGTTCGTCTTCACTAATGCCAGGTCCCTGATCTTGTACAGAAATATACACAGTATTCTCCACGCTCAGCACTTCGATAAATATCTCTGTAGAATTTCTTGAGAATTTTAGTGCATTGGATAACAGATTGTCAATAATACGACCAAGTGATAATGGATCTGTTGTGATCTCAAGATCATTTTCAATAGCCGTATGAATTAAAATATTCTTGTTGGAAGCCTGTTCTTTAAAATTATTTTCAATTCGTAAATTGATGAACTGACTCAAATTTATTTCAACAAAATCATTCTGTTCGTGTTCAATTGAGTGTGATTCAAGAACAGCATCTAGAAGTCGAAGGCCTTCTTTATTTACAATAGCAAGTTGCTCGACAATTTCTTTTTGTTCTTTAGTTAGTGGTGTGTTTTGAAGTAGCTGTGATAAACTTATGTTACGGCTAAGTGGTAAGCGTAAATCATGAGCAGCTGCGTTGATGTTGTCAAGTCTCTCCTGACTCAAAAGTTCCAGTTTTTTATTTCGCTGTTCCAGTTGAACAATCTTTTCAGATAATTGCTCTAGCTGTAGTAAAATATTTTCCTGAGTCTTTGTTTTTGGTTTGTGATCATGAGGATCATAAAGATCGGACAAGATCAAATACTGTTTTCCTATATTAGTAAATAATGATTTAGTGTTTTTAAATAGATGTTTAGCAAACACAGTTGCCAAGACTTTTTTTTCACCCTCACCCTTTTCCATATCACAGTCATTTAAGTGTCGATTCCCTTCATTTCCCATCGCTAGGAATATTAATAAACTATCAAAATTGTGATGTGCTCTCTTTCAGCACAGCTGTTGAGGTTTTTAATTGAGGGAGTCATTATGATTGAGGGGAAGTTTAAAATAAGCCGAATAATAAATCCAGGATTTGATCCTAAACTAAAGAATGCGTTAGGCTTACTTTACCTTAATAAGAGAACTACTGGTTTGAATAGATTAAAGCACTTCACTACCAAAAATGACAGACAAATATTCTTTTTTTTTCGTTCTGGATTGACAGGAATCACCTGACAAAAAAGTGGACAGATCAGTGAAATCTTGTAAATAATCGTTTTTTTAAAGATCAGCTGGGCGAAATTATAGCAGTTTGACAATGTGTTGAAACCTCCTTTCGGGGCTTTTTTCATTATCCAAACATTCATTAAATATGCCTTATCGGCCAATTATCTGGGTGCTGCCCGCAGGGATAATAATTTTCAGGATTGTTTAGTATCTTAGTAAAGAGGTTAAACATACACAATATGGTTACCATAGAAACAGATCCTTCTACAGCCATGGAGAGCGTGGTTAATACACTTTCTAATCAATTCATACTTATTGATGACGACCCTATCAATAACATCATCAGTAAAATTACAATTGAATTGGTGTTGGGAGATGCAAATATCCAAAGCTTTACTAGTGCTTCCCAAGGACTTGAGCATATCCGGTCCTCGTCACAAAATTATTCAAAAAAGACGGTACTCTTGTTAGATCTAAACATGCCAATTCTCAATGGATGGGAATTTTTGGATCGATTTGACAGCTTACCTAATCCACTAAAAAATTCTTTCCAAATCTATATTCTTTCGTCATCTGTTGATGATCGCGATCGGGAGCGATCTTATGCAAATAAGAATGTTGTAGATTTTCTGGTGAAGCCTTTGACAAAAGATGCCGTTGCCAGTATTTTAAATAGTATGCATTGAATAAATACATAAGCAAGAATCGTTCAGACAGATATGTTGGGCCTTAGTATCCAATGTATTAGGAAAGAATATTTGCTCCATAGATATGTAGTATAATGGATTAATTTCTATTTTTGTAGCCTATTCTTGACTTAAAGGTCTAGTTTAGATTAAAGCAACAAAAGCACTTCAATTAGACGGATTGGAGTGCTTTTATTTTTTTAGGTGTTTTTATAGCATCTCCATTACGAAGTACAATTTATATAATCGTAGTAAGTTCAACCGCTTCACTCGAAATCAGAATTCTGAAATTCTTTCGCCTATTTTTGAATGGTCTTTTCATTTAATAGTTGTTCTACATAAATTGTTGAACAAATAAATAAAACCCTCAACTATGGCTATAACTTATGCAGAGATTGAAGACCGCTATCAAATTCAGACTCAAAACGAAAACATCACCGTTGAAGTAACAATTGGCGATGCCGGTGTAGGCGCTTATGTAATCTTTCTTGACAAGGTGCTTAAAGCATCAAACACTGTTGCCAG
Organism: Cyclobacteriaceae bacterium; assembly: GCA_035493595.1. Classification (GTDB taxonomy): domain Bacteria; phylum Bacteroidota; class Bacteroidia; order Cytophagales; family Cyclobacteriaceae; genus DATCRE01. Next base: position 3,212 of record DATJHZ010000601.1, read on the forward strand.
TCTTGGCAAAGCATCAGAGGTGATTGGCAAACGAACTATCATCTCGGCTACAGTGCCCGATGTACTCGATGAAACAAACTGGACAAGTGTCACCGTCCAGGTTAAAGAAGGAAATCTATCAAAGACCTATGGACCATATTCCAAACAGGTTAGTAACAATCTTGACACTGTTTGCTTCATCATTCAAATCATTAATCAATGAACTGTCAATTTATTCGAGGCATATTGTGCTTCGCCGTACTGCTTACATGTAATGTTTGTATTGCGCAGAATGGAAACGAACTGGCTGTACCTTCTACGCCGGCCTTTAGCATTCTAAACTATGAGCCTGCTGCTATTATGCGGCCTACCAACCCTAAAGAACTTTCTGCGGATGTATTAAACTCGTTTGATAAAAACGGCAAGCTGCTGATGAATGTGGGATTGGAAGTGGCTCCGTATTGGTTGAAGAGCAGGCCCGGACTTACACGAGCAGAATACTTTAATGCAAAAGGTGGACAGGCCTTCAGGCAATCGCTTATGATTTCCATTGCGACTGTAAAAGATACAATCACAAATAATAATAAATTAGGTGCGGGTTTCCGCTTTAGACTTTCTGGTGGTAAAGTTACAGCGGAGTATACAGTTAAAGAACAGCAATTAATTTCAAGGGCTACGATGATGTCAGTCGTTAGCAGTGCGCGTGCGTTCATTCAAATTACAAATCCTGCGTTGTCATTGAAAACAAGGCAAGAAGTAATAGAGTTTATCAGAAGTGCATTTGCCAATCCAGCATCAGGACTTACACCACAGCAACTGGAAGAATTTTTGAAATATGCACAAAATCTATCTTCGAATTACTCAGATGCTCAGACCGATCTGCTGGCTTTTACAGCGGCCATTAATACTAAGATAGATGAAGCCAGCGATGATATAAAAAAAGAAGTTGTAGCCCTTTCGCGTAAGCGAATAGGTTTGACTACAGAGATTGCCGGAGCTGCGAGTTTCTATAAGACTACTCATGAGAAATTTGAGAAGGCAGGCTTCTGGTTTAATGCTGCCAATGTGCGGTCGCAGACAGACTCATGGAATTTTTCGGTTCGCTATTTATTTATGGGTAAAGATTCTGTGAATTCAAATCTTGATTTTGGTGGTGCTTATATAAAAGAACTTTCCAACTTCAGTTTTTCTATTGAAGCTATGGGTCGCGTATTTCATGGCAAGATGCATACTGTTGACGTAGACAATAATGATGTGACACGTACTGATAATGGCATGACCTGGCGACTGGCAGCACAGGCGTCATATAAGATTGCACAAGATATAAGCGTGAATCTCAGTCTCGGTAAAAACTTCGACTCACCCTTTCTTCAAGATGCTGGTTTCTTCTCTATCTTCGGCGTGCGTTATAGTATTTTTAAGAATAGTAAGGCAATTATGCCGACAACACCTTAATGTTGGCATTGTAGATAATGAAACTAA
>DATJHZ010000602.1:0-2379 GCA_035493595.1 Cyclobacteriaceae bacterium
CACGACGGTTGCCATTAACGATATTTCTACCAATGTCTCTGCATTTAAATCAAAGTACAATAAAGATGTGATGATCATGGAGACAGCTTTTCCATGGACACCCGATGGAGATGATTCTTACAATAATCAATTTGGAGGAACGACACCTTTTCCAAGTTATCCTTTCACTCAGCAAGGCCAATTGGACCTGATGAAAAAACTTGTACAGGAAATGAAAGATGGAGGAGGTATCGGAGTTATCGTATGGGAACCAGATTGGATTACATCAACCATGAAAGATTCCTGGGGAACCGGATCATCATTTGAGAATTGTGCCTTTTTCGATTTTGAAGGCAACACAGTTAAGGGTATTGATTTCGCTAAATAGTTTTATTCACGCATTTATTTTTGTTGGCATTATGTTACAATTACTTTATAAAGGAAGAATTACTTCATGTCTTTCTGCTACCTGTATTTTTTTATTGGCTGGTATTTTAGGCCTTCAATCTCTGTCAGCACAGACAGTTGCCAAGAAAAAAGTAGCCGATGTTTATGTTGATAAAGATGGTGTTATGCATTGGGGAGATACGCATAAAGAAGTTCATGCTTTCGGTGTGAATTATACAGTGCCGTTCGCGTATGCTTATCGTGCGGCCAAGGAATTAAATGTCAATATTGAAAAAGCCATTGATGATGACGTTTATCATTTTGCACGATTAGGTTTTGATGCATTCAGAGTTCATGTGTGGGACTGTGAGATCAGCGATACGCTCGGTAATTTATTAAGCAATGAACATCTCAGGCTTTTTGATTATACCATCATGAAGATGAAAGAGCGTGGTATTAAATTCATCATAACTCCTATAGCGTATTGGGGAAATGGTTACCCGATGCCGGATGAAAAGACACCGGGTTTCTCAAGGAAATATGGTAAGGATGCATGTCTGACTAATCCCGATGCTATTAAAGCTCAGGAGAATTACCTGAAGCAATTTGTTAATCATGTTAATCAGTATACTGGCATTGCTTATAAAAATGAAAATGATGTTATAGCCTTTGAAGTATGCAATGAACCTCATCACACAGAAGCACCTGAAAAAGTAACAGAGTTTATTAACAGGATGGTGAAGTCAATCAGAGGCACAGGATGTAAGAAGCCAGTTCTCTATAACATAAGCCATAAGGTTCATTTAGCAGATGCTTACTTTAAATCTGATATTCAAGGTGGAACATTTCAATGGTATCCAACAGGGCTGGGCTTTGGACAAGAGCTCACAGGAAATATATTACCTAACGTTGATGAGTACTCAATTCCGTTTGCCAAAAATCCGGGCTTTCATAAAATCGCAAAAATTGTTTATGAGTTTGATGTAGCCGATGTAGGGCGATCATATATCTATCCGGCGATGGCACGGAGTTTCAGAACAGCAGGCATCCAGGTAGCAACACACTTTGCATATGATCCTACGTTTACAGCGTATGCCAACACAGAATATAGCACGCATTATATGAATCTCCCTTATGCTCCGCAAAAAGCACTGAGTCTTAAAATAGCTTCTGAAGTATTTCACACCATGCCGTTGTATAAAGACTATGGACAATATCCTGCCAACACTTCATTTGGCGACTTCAAGGTTAGCTATAAAGATGATCTTGCTGAGTTAGTATCAGAGAATAAATTTTTCTACACAAACAATACTTCATCAACACCACCGGCTTCCGAGAAACTTGAACAGATAGCTGGGACTGGTAATTCCTCTATAATAAAATATGAAGGTACAGGTGCATATTTTTTAGATCGTATTGAATCTGGTGTCTGGCGTCTGGAAGTAATGCCAGATGCGATCTGGGTTAATGATCCTTATTCAAAAACAAGTTTAAAGAAAGAAGTGTCAGTAATTAATTGGAGAAGTTGGCCAATGACAATTACACTTCCAGATCTTGGTGAAGGTTTTTTAATTACGCCTTTAAACGATGGCAATACAACAACGCCGCCATCTGTTAATGATAAAACATTCACTGTTACTCCAGGCACTTACTTGATCACTAAAAGAGATGTAGAAAAGAAACAAACAGGTAATCTATATAATAACATTAAGTTAAAAGAGTTTTCAGCGCCACAAACAACACTTAAGAAAACTTACGTGCTACATCAGCCATTACGTGAGCTTGTAGATGGAGCAAGCTACACGATTACAGCAACTATTGTTTCTGTCAACACACCAGAACAAGTTGAATTATGTCTTTTCGGAAAAGGATGGAGACCTCATATCATAACCATGACTCGTAAAGCCGGTTATACGTATGAGGTTGATTTGCCAGCGGATGTAATCAAAGAAGGAATGCTTCGGTATTTTATTTCAGTAAAGGAAAAAGATAAAGTTCATACATTCCCTTCAG
>DATJHZ010000603.1:0-12293 GCA_035493595.1 Cyclobacteriaceae bacterium
TCATCCAGGGTTGTCTTATCTTTTCTCTACGCAATTTGTTGGTCCAACAAGCCAGGCGCCACGCGTTGATGAGGGAAGACAAGAGATGTTGTATGAACTTGAAATTGCCTTTAGTCAGATTCCAGATAATGGCGATATTCCTTTCTGGATGGTTGATCGCATCTTCAGAAATTTGTTAATCGATATAACAGGCAACACGCACAGAGCTGAGTTCTGTATTGATAAACTGTATTCACCTGATAGCTCCACCGGCAGATTAGGTTTGTTAGAGTTCAGAGGGTTTGACATGCCACCCAACAAGCACATGTGCATTGTACAGTTGCTGTTGATCCGTTGTATCCTCGCTATGTTCTGGAAGAAACCGTATAAACATAAGCTCACACGTTGGGGAACGGAGTTGTACGATAAGTTTATGTTGCCGCATTATGTGCAACAAGATCTTGCTGAAATTGTAAATGATTTGCAAGAGGCAGGTTATCCATTTCAATTATCATGGCTCGAAACGTTCTTTGAATTTCGTTTTCCGCTGTACGGGAAAATTCAGGTTCAGGATATGGAGTTACTCGTACGCATGGGTATTGAACCATGGCACGTGTTGGGTGAAGAGAGTGCTCGTGGAGGAACGGCTCGCTTTGTAGATTCGTCTGTTGAACGAGTAGAAGTAAAGGTGAAGAATTTTAATAACGAGCGTTACATGATTACCTGTAATGGCGTTCCGGTTCCATTGCAGCAAACCGCTGTGAAGGGAGAGTATGTCGCAGGGATTCGATACAGAGCATGGACGCCGCCATCGGCATTGCATCCGCTATTAGGAAAAGATGTACCGCTGGTGTTTGATGTGATAGACACCTGGAATCATCGCTCTATTGGTGGATGTACGTATCATGTTGCTCATCCGGGAGGAAGAAATTATGATACATTTCCGATCAATTCATTTGAAGCGGAAGGACGTCGCATTAGCAGGTTTTGGAATCAAGGACATACGCAGGGAACATTTACGCCATCGGAGAATTTCAGTTCTACATCGCGCTATTTGGAACCTCACCAGCAACCGCTTAATTTTGATCCCCCTCCATTGAAGATTAGTCCAGAATATCCTCGTACTTTAGATTTAAGACAATATTGAAATACCAGAATAATGCTTAAAGATCAGTCGTCCATAGCGTCTATTACTAACCTGAAGCAGGGTTATCTTGCCGATCAGAAAGTACTGGATGAGTGTTTTAATCAGAATGAAGAAATTCGTGATTCGTGGAAGCGATTGATCACCAACATTGAGAATCTTGGAATTAATGAACTTCGAAATCGCCATCAGGAATTACTCAAACTCTTACAAGAGAACGGTGTAACTTATAATGTTTATGGTGATACCGATGGATTGAACAGACCATGGTTGCTAGATGCAATTCCATTAGTGATCTCAGCTGCTGAATGGCGTGGTGTTGAGCGTGGTATGAAGCAGCGTGCCCATGTACTTGATCTTATATTGGATGATCTTTATGGTGATCGAGTCCTGCTTAAGAAAGGTATCATTCCACCGGAGCTCATTTATTCTCATCCCGGATTTTTAAGGCCTTGCGATAAAATAAAACTACCGGGCAAACATCAACTTCTATTGTACTCAGCTGATCTATCAAGAGGACCTGATGGTAAAGTGTGGGTAATAAAAGATCGTGCTCAGGCACCCTCAGGTATGGGGTACGCATTGGAGAACAGAAGCGCGATGAGTCGTGTGTTGCCAGAATTATTCAGGCAGCATGAAGTAGCCAAGCTGGGCGGATTTTTCAACAGCATGATGCAGGCACTTATGCAGATTGCGCCGCAAGGTAAAGAACATCCACGCATTGTTTTAATAACGCCTGGTCCACGCAATGAAACTTATTTTGAACATGCTTTTCTGGCTTCATATCTGGGACTTACTCTTGTGCAAGGCGAAGACCTGATCATGCGTGATAGTTATGTCTGGATCAAAACAGTAGAGGGTCTTGAGAAAGTTGATATTATCCTGCGAAGAGTTGATGATACATTCTGTGATCCACTTGAACTTCGTGAAGATTCTCAGCTGGGTATTCCAGGTTTGCTTCAGGCTGTACGCAAAGGTAATGTTACCATAGCCAATCCGTTAGGCAGCAGCATTCTGGAAAATACAGGACTGATGGCTTTCATGCATGGCGCTTTCAAACATTTTCTGAATGAAGAACCAATCATCCCCATGATTGCCACGTGGTGGTGTGGACAGAAAAAGGAAATGGATTATGTGATTGATCATATTGATACACTGGTCATCAAAAGCATTGAACGCATGAGCGGGTTCAAGACGGTGATGGGTAGTCAACTATCAAGAGCTGAGAAAGAAGACTTAATACGAAAGATAAAATTCAATCCCTATCGTTATGTAGGACAGGAGGAAGTTGAGTTTTCTACTTCGCCTGTGTTCTCAAAAGAAAGACTCGAGCCTCGCTTTACTGTACTTCGCTCATACCTTGTAGCCAGCCAGGATGGTTATGAAATGATGCGTGGCGGACTTACGCGTTGCTCACCAGAGAAAGGTAGTTTTCTTGTCTCCAATCAAGATGGTGGTATCTCAAAAGATACCTGGGTGGAAACAATTCAGAAGCCAACTACGACAACTGCTTTAACACAATCAACTCCCGATATGAAGCGCAAGGCTGTATTGCCAAGTCGCGCTGCAGAGAATTTGTTCTGGGTTGGTCGTTATACACAACGTGTTATCCGTACGTCAAGATTTCTTCGCATTGTACTTCGTAATCTTACTCAAACAGGTTATTTGAATAATGGTAATGATTCGGAATCATTACGCGTGTTACTTCAGACTGCTACGCATGTTACCGATACCTATCCAGGCTTTATAGAAAATGAAAATGATGAATTAAGTAATCCGTTACCTGAAATTCATCACCTGATTTGCAATCCTGATAAGCCGGGAAGCATCATGTATACCTTGAATAATTTATTGAAGTCAATGTATGCTGCACGTGATCGCTGGACAGTGGATAGCTGGCGGATCATTGATGAGATAGAAAATGTTAAACGTAAAATAGCAGTACAAGAACCTGATGCCATTCGTCACGTGATATCGTTACTGGATCAACTTACCGGCGGTCTTCTTGCATTTTCAGAAATGACTCGTCAAAGTATGTATCGCAGTGATGGACGAACCATGTATCGCATGGGGCAACTCATTGAAGAAATTTTAATGGAGCTTGTACAATATAGATCTATCCTTACCTACAGTCACGAAGAGAGCGTTGAGTTTCAATTGCTTGAAGCGCTATTGTTAAGCAATCAGAATTTATCAACCTATCGCTCTGTATATAGAACATATCTTGATATTACTCCAACACTTGACTTGTTATTTCTGAATAGTCAGAATCCAACTTCTATCTTCTCACAGCTTGAAGGCTTGTTAAAATATTCAAGAAGCCTGGCAGCCAAAACAGGAGAGACTGGTGATAATGAAATTTCGCGTTTGGTTTTTGAGTGCTACAGTCAGGTACGCTTAATGAACATTGAAAGACTTATTGCTATCGATCCGAAAACAAAACAACGTAAAAACCTGGATGAATTTTGTGACACATTGCAGATGCAGATCTATACATTGTCATCGAAGCTGAGTGCCAATTACTTTAATCACACCACATATCAGCAGCAGGGAAGTAAAGGATTTCAATTTGAAGTTTAATTATGCGTTATAAAATCAGGCATACTACTGAATATACTTACCAGGACTCTGTGAGCACAGGGCATAATCGTTTGTGTCTTGTACCTCTCAATCTCGAAGAACAAAAATGTTTCTCATCAGATGTCAAGATTTTTCCTGCTCCTGATGAACAGACCTACCGAACAGATTATTTTGGAAATACACTTCTGTTTATATCTATCTATAAGGAACACGCTGAATTAAAGATTCATTCAGAAAGTGTTGTTGAAGTTAACGACCGTCAGAATGCACACAAAGCATTCAGCTCTACCATATCATGGCGAGAGGTGAAAGATAGTTTGGCCATCAATAGTGATGTGTATGCTGATGTAATACAATACACATTGCCATCGCTTCACGTACCCTTTAGTGAAGAGATCAGAAATTTTGCGTTGGATTGTTTTCCTGAAGATGCAACACTCTGGAGTGGATGCCAGGCCATCATGCAGAAGATTTTTAAATCATTGGAGTTTAAGCCAGGGTTTACCACAATCAATACTCCTGTTGAATCGGTACTGAAATTACGAAAAGGAGTATGTCAGGATTTTGCTCATCTTATGATTGCTTGTCTTCGTAATCTCGGCTTGCCTGCACGTTACGTAAGCGGATACATTGAAACATTGCCACCACCAGGAAAAGAGAAGCTGGTAGGATCAGATGCATCACATGCTTGGGTAGCGGTTTACTTTCCTGAGATTGGTTGGGTTGAATTTGATCCGACAAATAATTTAATGCCATCATACAAACACATCACTGTTGCCTTTGGTCGTGATTATTTTGATGTAGCACCTATAAAGGGTATTATTTTCAGTTCAGGCAATCAACGTATTGATGTGAAGGTTGATGTTAATAGAATAGAATAGTCAATGGAACGTGTAAATAGTAATTCATGTCTGACTAATGATTTTAGTATTTTAAGGGGTAATAAAAAAGGCCGTCGGAAACGGCCTTTGATTTTTATATGATAGCTTCTTTAAGATGCAGATTCTGGTTATCCAGGTAATTCCACACAAGACTGCTGGCACCTAAAATTGGTGCAGCCTGATTTTGTAACAACGAAGGAAGAACTTTTATCTTGCCTCTGAAAACAGGCATCAGGTTAGCTTCCATGTGTTTGATTGTTGGCTTGAAGATCAAATCACCGGCAAGAGAAAGTCCGCCGAATAAGAAGATAGCTTCAGGATCAGTATGAACAACTGTCTCAGCCAGCTTCATTCCTAAAATACGACCAGTATATTCGAAAGCAGCCAGTGCAACAGCATCTCCACGCACAGCGCTTTCTGTAATCATTTTTGTAGACAGGTTATCAAAGCTGATACCTCTCAACTCGCTTGGCTCAAGATAATCGGCCAACAATTTGTAAACAGTACGCTTGATACCGGTAGCAGAAACATAAGTTTCTAAGCATCCGCGTTTACCGCAGTTGCAATGACGACCCGCATAGTTAACCGTTGTATGACCAACTTCACCGGCAATACCGTGTTTGCCATTGAGCAATTGCCCACCGCAAACAAAACCGCTACCAAGGCCAGTACCTAGTGTGATAACGATGAAATCTTTCATGCCTTTGGCTGCACCATAAACCATTTCACCAACGGCAGCAGCATTGGCGTCGTTAGTAACAATGGCAGGCACATGAAATTGTTCAGTAAGCATGTCAGCCAACGGAATAATTCCCTTCCAACGAAGATTGGTAGCGCGCTCGATAGTTCCTTTGTAGTAGTTGCCGTTTGCTGCACCTACACCAATGCCCAGTAATTTATAATCACCTTCTACATTGTTCAATGCATCTTGCATGGCATCGGCCATGCTTTTGAAGTAGTCTTTAAACTCTTCATGTTGCGTAGTAGAAATACTTCCATGAAACACAACATTCCCTTCTTTGTCAACAATGCCGTATTTTGTATTGGTGCCTCCAATGTCAATCCCGATAGTCAACTCTCTCATTTCTTAAATAGGTTTGGTGGTATTTAGAAATTGGTAAAATATTAAATGGCTAGAATCTTCGCGATTCGAAGAGACTCTCTGTCTATCTCATGATGGTATTGCATGATGGTATCAAAACTGTTGTACACAATCTTGTTATCCTTTATACCAACCATAACATCGTTTTTGCCTTCGAAGAGTCCTTCAACAGCAGCAACACCCATTCGGCTTGCCAGCAGACGATCGAAGTATGTAGGAGGGCCGCCACGTAATAAGTGACCCAGAACAGTTACTTTAATATCAAAGTAGTTAGAGCGCTCAGCAACTTTCTTTGCTAACTCAATTGCGCCACCGATTTTAGAACCTTCAGCAACAACAACCAGATTTGATTTCTTGGTTGTATTACCATTCTCTTCCAGCAATTCATAAAGCTGATCAAAAGTGGTATCATCTTCTGGTATAATCATAGTAACAGCACCACCGGCAATACCACTGTTAATGGCAATATAGCCTGAGTTGCGTCCCATCACTTCGATGAAAAATAATCTATTGTGAGAAAGTGCTGTATCTCTGATTCTATCAATAGCTTCAACAGCAGTGTTTGTTGCTGTATCGTAACCTATTGTATAGTCTGTTCCGGCAATGTCGTTGTCAATAGTACCGGGTATACAGATGGACGGAATTTTATATTCTTCGTAGAACTTATGAAGACCAGTAAAAGTACCATCACCGCCAATGGCAACGAGGGCTTCTATGCCTTCTTTCTGAATATTCTGGTAAGCTTTCTTTCTTCCCTCAGGTGTACGAAAAGCATCGCTGCGTGCTGACTTTAGAATTGTACCTCCGCGTTGGATAATGTTACCAACAGAACGTGGACCAAGTTTTACAATGTCGCCTTCAATCATCCCTTCATAGCCTCGCATAATGCCGTAGGATTCTTTCTTGTAATACGCGCAAGCACGTACTACCGCTCGGATGGCCGCGTTCATTCCTGGAGCATCTCCACCCGATGTGAACACTCCAATTTTCTTAATTTTGTCGCTCATTTCAAATTTAAAAATCCGGTAAAAATAATGGACAGTTTGTACTTTCCAATCAAGAAGTTAATCAAATGAACTTCAAACGTTTGAAATAGTTGATTAAGCCGTTTGTGGAGGTGTCATGACTTGTGATTTCTTCGGAAGAACTAAGTTCTGGCAGAATTTTCTTAGCTAAAACCTTCCCAAGTTCTACTCCCCATTGGTCGAAACTGTAGATATTCCAAATCACCCCTTGCACGAAAATCTTGTGTTCATACATGGCAATCAGGCTACCTAAAGTGCGTGGTGTAAGCTTCTTGAAGAGGATGCTATTGCTGGGTCTGTTGCCCTCAAAAACCCGGAAAGATGCCTGTTGTTCAACTTCACTTTTAGACATGCCCGCTTTGGTAAGTTCAGCCTCAACTTCTTCCAAGGTCTTGCCATTCATTAAGGCTTCAGTTTGAGCAAAAAAGTTGGACATCAGTTTGTCATGGTGATCACCAATAGGATTCTGGCTGATGGCAGGAGCAATGAAATCGCAAGGAATAACTTTCGTGCCCTGGTGGATGAGTTGATAGAAAGCATGCTGACCATTTGTGCCAGGCTCACCCCAGATCACTGGACCAGTCTGATATGTTACTGGATTACCATCACGGTCTGTTGATTTACCATTGCTTTCCATGTTGCCTTGTTGAAAATAGGCAGCAAAACGATGCATATATTGATCGTACGGCAGAATGGCTTCTGATGCAGCGCCGTAGAAGTTATTATACCAGATGCCAAGCAATGCTAATAGTACAGGTATATTTTTTTCAAGTGATTCATTACGGAAATGATTGTCCATAGCGTGAGCACCTTCCAAAAGCTGAACGAAGTTATCGTAGCCTATAGTGCAGGCGATAGATAAGCCGATAGATGACCATAATGAGTAACGGCCTCCAACCCAATCCCAGAACACAAACATATTCTCAGGAGCAATACCAAATTTCGTAACTTCTTTTATGTTAGTAGAAACAGCTACGAAGTGTTTGGCTACTTCACCTTTTCCACCAGTCTTATCAAGAAACCAGGAACGTGCCGATTCAGCATTTGTCATAGTCTCTTGCGTTGTAAATGTCTTAGAAGCTATGATAAATAAAGTTGTTTCCGGATTTAAGTTTTTAACGGTTTCAACAATGTGTGTACCATCGACATTTGAAACGAAGTGTGGCTTGATGCCTTTACCATAAGGTTTCAAAGCTTCTGTGACCATATAAGGTCCAAGATCAGATCCACCAATTCCGATATTCACAATATCAGTAATGGCTTTGCCAGAGTATCCTTTCCAGTTGCCTTGAATTAAACTATCTGTAAAAGTCTTTATCTGATTCAGTACTCTATTCACTTCCGGCATAACGTCTGCTCCATCGGAAATGATAGGTGTGTTGCTACGGTTACGCAACGCCACGTGAAGTACAGAGCGGCCTTCAGTGCGATTAATTTTATCTCCCTTGAACATGGAGTCAATAGAACTTTTAAGGTCTACCTCGTGGGCCAGATCAAGTAAATGTTCCATCGTTTCATCCGTGATAATATTCTTTGAGTAGTCAATCAGGATATCCTCAAACTGAGCATGAAATTTTTCAAAACGTTTTGGATCGTGAGCGAATAACTCGCGCATGTGCAGCGCCTGCATCATGAGGAAATGATCTTCAAGTTTTTGGTACGCTGTAGTTTTAAGGGGGTTGTGATTGGTTAGCATAAGTAATAGGGGTTCTTAAAATTAGGATACGAAGATAGGTTCAAAAACAATAAATGCCGGTGGTAGACCGGCATTATTGTGTTATTTCTTAAACTTATTGAGAAGCTGTGCTAGCTTTTCTTCCATGCTAGGTTCTTTTTCTTTAGGCTTGTTGCTTTGATGTCCTTTGTCTCTGTCTTTAGGTTTATGTCCTTTTTGTTGAGGAACCTCACCCGGCTGCGCGAATGGATCACTTTTCATAGACAAACCTATACGTTTGCGGGCGACATCAACTTCAACAACAGTAACAGTAACCTTTTGTTGAACAGTAACTGCTTCTTGTGGGTCTTTAATGAATTTATCGGCCAGGTGACTAATGTGAACCAGACCATCCTGATGAACACCCACATCAACAAAAGCTCCGAAGTTTGTTACATTGGTTACAATACCTGGTAGTTTCATTCCAATCTTCAGATCACTGATGGCATTAACACCATCGGTAAAACTAAATACCTCAAATGTTTGACGTGGATCTCTTCCCGGCTTTTCTAATTCTGATACAATATCTGTTAACGTAGGAAGCCCTACTTTATCAGTAACATATTTCTTGAGATCAAGTTGTTTGCGAAGTTCAGCACCACTCATCAGATCTTTAACCGAACAGCCAAGATCAGTAGCCATCTGGTTTACCAATGGATAGCTTTCAGGGTGAACCGCGCTGGTGTCTAATGGATTGCTTGCATTATGAATGCGTAAAAAACCTGCAGCTTGTTCAAAGATTTTCTCACCGAGGCGAGGTACTTTCATTAATGAAGCACGATCTTTAAATGGACCATTCTGATTTCTGAACTCAACAATATTCTTTGCTAACGCCGGGCTTAATCCTGATACGTAGGAGAGAAGTTCTTTACTTGCAGTATTCACTTCGACACCAACTGAGTTTACGCAACTCATCACTACATCATCAAGACCTTGCTTTAATTTAGTCTGATCAACATCGTGCTGGTATTGACCAACACCAATAGACTTGGCATCGATCTTTACAAGTTCAGCAAGTGGATCCATCAATCTTCTTCCTATGGAGATGGCACCTCTTACAGTAACATCTTTATCAGGAAATTCTTCACGTGCAACGTCAGACGCTGAGTAGATGGAAGCACCGCTTTCATTCACCATGACAATGGTAATCTTGTTACTCAAGCCAATCGACTTAACAAATGATTCTGACTCACGGCCAGCAGTACCATTACCAATAGCAATGGCTTCAATATTATATTTCTCTACAAGATTTTTAATAATTACAGTCGACTTTGCCAGTTCGCGCTGTGGTTCATTAGGGAAAATGTTATCATAATGAAGAAAGGCTCCTTGCTTATCAAGACAAACTACTTTGCATCCTGTGCGGAAGCCCGGGTCAATTGCTAAAACTGATTTTTGACCAAGTGGGGAGGAGAGTAGTAACTCTTTTAAATTGGAAGCAAAAACTTTAATGGCTTCATCATCAGCTTTCATCTTTGTTTCCATGCGCACTTCAGTTTCTAATGAAGGACGAAGCAAACGTTTATAGCTATCTGCGATAGCTAACCTTACTTGCTCTGAAGCTGCATTTTCATGTTTGATATATTGTCTCTCCATAGAAGCAACGGCTGTTTCTTCAGGAGGAAAAATGTCTAACGCTAGAATACCTTCTTTCTCACCACGACGCATAGCAAGAAGTCTATGTGATGGTGTTTTAGAGATAGGCTCTTTCCACTCAAAGTAGTCTTTGAACTTCTGACCAGCTTCTTCTTTACCACGCATAACTTTGGTTTCGATCACGCCTTCAGTCCAGAAAATCTCGCGTACATTTTTACGTGTATCCTGATTTTCACTGATCCATTCTGCAATGATATCGCGGGCACCATCGAGTGCCTCTTGTTCTGATGCAACACCTTTTTCGGCGTCGATAAAGCTTTTTGAAAATTCAGCCAGGTCAAAACGTTCTTGTTCAAATAACTTCAGCGCCAATGGTTCAAGACCTTTTTCCTTCGCTACGCTAGCACGGGTTTTACGTTTGGGTTTATACGGCAGATAAATATCTTCAAGTTCAGCCAATGAAGTAGCTAAAACTACCGCCTGCATCAGTTCAGGCGTTAGTTTGCCTTGCTTTTCAATAGAAGTAATAACCGCTTCGCGGCGTTTATCTAATTCACGCAATTGTTCAATACGATCGCGCACATTGGCAATCATAACCTCATCCATGCTGCCCGTCAATTCTTTGCGGTAGCGACTAATAAAAGGAACAGTACCTCCTTCGGCAAGTAATTCCGCCACTGCCGTAACATGTTTAATGCCAAGCGAAAATTCTTTGGCAATTTGATCAACCCACCGGGAGAGATTTTCTTGTTCCATACTATCTTTCAGAAAAAATAAGTTGGCAAAAATAGGATAACAACGCTATCCTGCAATACCGTGTAATATAAATCTTAAATGGCTTTGAAAAAGAAAAAAATAGCGCTTGTAGCGCATGATAATCGAAAATCAGAACTCGCTGATTGGGCGGCCGTTAACATGGAGTCCTTGAAGCAATTTGATCTGTGTGCTACAGGCACCACTGGTAGTTTGCTGGAAAAGAAATTGAAACAACCGGTGCAAAAGTTTCAAAGTGGCCCGCTGGGTGGCGATCAGCAAATAGGCGCACTTATTGCTGAAGGCGAAATTGATATGCTGATCTTTTTCTGGGATCCACTGGAGCCGCTGCCGCATGATCCTGATATTAAAGCTCTTCTTCGTTTGGCTGTAGTTTGGAATATACCCGTGGCCTGCAACCGTGCAACAGCTGAATTTCTGTTTACCTCATCTTTATTATTAACTGATTACAGACCTGTTCAGCCAGACTATGAGGCATACAAAAACAGGAAGATCTAATAGAACAATGGACGCTTTGATTTGTTGCCGCATTAACGTTTGCCACCTTGGGAGTAAACCTGTATCAATATTGTGATGCATACTGGATTTGAATGTGAAAGGTGTTAGGTGATAATAAATGAATTGGAAATTACATCAAGGTGGGAACGTTATAGTATTATCCCAGCGTTAATAAACGTATTTCTTTGATTGGTATTAATTGATATTAAGCGTGTTGGGCAGGTGATCTTAGTAAAATAAAAAAATAAATATGGAGAAAATACAGAAATACTTACTCGTAACATCTTAGCGAACTTTGCATCAAAACCATTTTTTCATAACACTCTATTTTTGTGGTAGAAGAGAAGTAACGGGATTACAACCCCACGTTATTTCAAAACCCCACTAAAAATTTAGATAGAGATATGAAAACCAGTTATCGCATCATTACATTTGGAATAATTAGTTTATTGTTAATCATTGCCTCAGCAGTACAAGGACAAAGCCTGAATAATAACTGGAATAATGACCTGAAGAATTCACTCCAGCAATTCCTGACGTGCAGCAGTACCCCTGGCTCACAGGCATGTACCAAATTCTTGGGAGAATCACTTAATACGATTTATAAAATAAATGACTTCTACTCTTCAAAGTCGGGTAGATATATGGTGCCTAGTGAAATTGCGAGCTATTTGAAAGACAATAAGCAATGGTCAATGATTGGACATTCATACGAACAAACTGTTTTATCAAAGGCCCAAGACCTGGCCAATGCCAAGAAAGCTGTTGTGGCAGTTTATATGAGTGAGTCAGGAGCAGGACACGTAGTTGTTATCACGCCAGGTAAGTTGCAATCATCTGGTTCGTGGGGTTTGAGTGTGCCGAATGCTGCGTCTTTCTTTGTTACGCAACCAGACAAATCTTTTGTTGACAAAAGTCTTTCATTTGCATTCGCGAAAACAATGATGAAGGATGTTGTGATCTATGCGAGAAATTATTGAGATCAAGAGTTGATTCTATT
>DATJHZ010000604.1:0-21047 GCA_035493595.1 Cyclobacteriaceae bacterium
CATTTACCGCGATGAAAGCAATTACAATGTACCTGAAGAGGTAAACTTGATTGCCGACATTTCACTTGAAAACTGGTCTAACGATGAGCATACAAATGATCTAGTAGCTCAAACAGTTAAGAACTACTTATTGAAGCGTAACGGCTTTGCAGGTGAATTTAAGCGTGAACGCTTTACACTTGAAGTAGGTGATGAGTTACCAACAGGTATCGTACAATTAGCAAAAGTTTATGTTGCTAAGAAACGTAAACTGAAAGTGGGTGATAAGATGGCTGGTCGTCACGGTAACAAAGGTGTGGTAGCTAGAATCGTTCGCGATGAAGATATGCCATTCCTGTTAGACGGTACTCCGGTTGATATTTGCTTGAACCCACTAGGTGTACCTTCACGTATGAACTTGGGTCAGATCTATGAAACTGTATTGGCATGGGCTGGATTTAAACTTGGTAAGAAATACGCTACACCAATTTTTGATGGCGCTTCACTAGATGAAGTATCGAAAGAATTGACAGAAGCTGGCTTACCAGAATTTGGACGAAGCTACTTATATGATGGATTGACTGGTGATAAGTTTGATCAACCTGTAACCGTAGGCATGGCATACATGCTGAAACTTGGTCACTTGGTTGATGATAAGATGCACGCACGTTCAATCGGACCTTATTCACTTATTACTCAACAACCGTTGGGTGGTAAGGCTCAGTTCGGTGGTCAGCGTTTCGGAGAAATGGAAGTTTGGGCAATCGAGGCATTCGGTGCATCTAACATCCTTCAGGAAATTCTTACCATTAAGTCTGATGACGTTATAGGTCGTGCAAAAGCATACGAAGCCATCGTTAAAGGTGAAAATATGCGTAAGCCGAATATTCCAGAGTCATTCAATGTATTAGTACATGAGCTTCGTGGTCTCGCATTAGAGATTACGATGGATTAACAATAATCACAGACCACAGTCAATAAGTTGACTGTGGTCTTTTGATCATTGACTAAATAATTGTTTTGTAAACTGAAAACTCACATTATGTCTTTCAGAAAAAATAAAAAAATAAACACTGACTTTTCTAAGCTAACCATTAGTCTGGCATCACCAGAATCTATTTTGGAGAGCTCACACGGTGAAGTTACTCAGCCAGAAACCATCAATTACAGAACATATAAGCCTGAGATGGGTGGATTGTTCTGTGAGCGCATTTTTGGTCCGGTTAAGGACTGGGAATGTCATTGCGGAAAATATAAGAGAATTCGCTATAAGGGAATTATCTGCGATCGTTGTGGTGTAGAGGTTACAGAAAAGAAAGTTAGACGTGAACGTATGGGTCACATCGAACTGGTTGTGCCTGTTGCTCATATCTGGTATTTCCGTTCACTTCCAAATAAAATTGGATACTTAATTGGTCTGCCAACCAAGAAGTTGGATCAGATCATTTATTATGAACGCTACGTAGTTATTCAACCAGGTGTTAAAGAAGAAGATGGTGTGAATCGTCTCGACTTCTTAACAGAAGAAGAATACTTGGATATTCTTGATAAACTTCCACGTGAAAATCAACTCCTTGATGACAATGACCCTAAGAAGTTCATTGCCAAGATGGGTGCTGATGCGCTTGAAATGTTATTGTCACGTACGCAACTTGATACATTGTCTTATGACTTACGTCATCAGGCTGCTACTGATACATCTCAGCAACGTAAGGCTGAAGCCCTTAAGAGATTAAAGGTAGTTGAAGCTTTCCGTGATGCTCGTACTCGCATTGAGAATAAGCCTGAGTGGATGGTGATCAAAATGGTGCCGGTAATTCCACCAGAACTTCGTCCGCTTGTGCCTTTGGATGGCGGTCGATTTGCAACATCAGATTTGAATGATCTTTATAGACGTGTTATTATCCGTAACAACCGTCTGAAGAGATTGATAGATATTAAAGCACCTGAAGTAATTCTTCGTAATGAGAAGCGTATGCTTCAGGAAGCTGTTGACTCATTGTTCGACAACTCAAGAAAAGTAAACGCGGTTCGTTCAGACGGAAACCGTGCGTTGAAATCTTTGAGTGATATGTTGAAAGGTAAGCAAGGACGTTTCCGTCAGAACTTACTTGGTAAACGTGTTGATTACTCTGGTCGTTCAGTAATTGTTGTTGGTCCTGAATTGAAATTGCACGAGTGCGGTCTGCCAAAAGATATGGCAGCTGAATTGTTCAAGCCATTCATTATCCGCAAGCTTATTGAAAGAGGTATTGTAAAAACTGTGAAGTCTGCTAAGAAAATTGTAGACAGAAAAGATCCGGTGATCTGGGATATTTTGGAAAACGTATTGAAAGGACATCCTGTTCTTTTGAACCGTGCTCCAACACTTCACAGACTTGGTATCCAGGCTTTCCAACCAAAACTTATTGAAGGAAAAGCTATCCAGTTACACCCGCTCGTATGTACTGCGTTTAACGCCGACTTTGACGGTGACCAGATGGCTGTTCACGTACCACTTGGACAAGAAGCAATATTGGAAGCTTCATTATTGATGCTTTCATCACACAATATCCTTAACCCTGCTAATGGTGCGCCAATCACAGTACCTTCTCAGGACATGGTGTTGGGTCTGTATTACTTAACAAAAGGTAGAAAGAGTACACCTGAACATCCTATCATAGGTGAAGGTAAAAAGTTCTTCTCTGCTGAAGAGGTGATCGTTGCTTACAATGAAGGCAAACTTTCCAAGCATGCTATTATTAAAGTACGCGCCAATGTTAAAGACAAGAAAACTGGTGAGTTCTCTTATAAACTTATCGAGACTGTAACAGGTCGCGTAATCTTCAACCAATCTGTACCTGAAGAAGTAGGATTTGTTGATGAGCTTTTAACAAAAAAGAAACTTCAAACTATCATTGCTGATATTTATAAAGGAGCTGGTCAGGCTAAAGCCGCTAAATTCCTTGATGATATCAAAGAACTAGGATTCCAGATGGCTTACAAAGGTGGTCTGTCAATGGGTCTTGGTGATGTGAAAGTTCCTGAAGAAAAACAAAAACTAGTAGAAGAGGCACAAAAAGAAGTTGATTCTGTATGGAACAACTACATGATGGGTCTTATCACTGATAACGAACGCTACAACCAGGTAATTGATATCTGGACTCGTACCAATACCATGTTGACCAATACGCTGATGAAGCAGTTGGAAGAAGATCAGCAAGGTTTCAACTCAATCTACATGATGATGCACTCTGGAGCCCGCGGTTCAAGAGAACAGATTCGTCAGTTGGGTGGTATGAGAGGTTTGATGGCTAAGCCTCAGAAAAACTTAGCAGGATCTGTAGGTTCTATTATTGAGAACCCTATCCTTTCAAACTTCAAAGAAGGACTAGATGTATTGGAGTACTTTATTTCTACTCACGGTGCTCGTAAAGGTCTTGCCGATACAGCGTTGAAAACTGCCGATGCAGGTTACTTAACTCGTAGGTTGGTTGACGTTGCTCAGGATCTTGTTATCAGTGAAGAGGATTGCGGAACACTTCGCGGTCTGAAAGTAACTGCACTAAAAGACAACGAAGATATTGTTGAGCCATTATCAGAAAGAATATTAGGTCGTGTAACGGTTCATGATATTTATGATCCGATTACTGACGAATTAATCTGTGCTGCTAATGAAGAGATTACAGATGAGATTGCTAAACGTGTAGAAGAAACAAGTATTGAAGAAGTTGAAATACGCTCACTTCTTACTTGCGAATCGAAGATTGGTGGTTGTGCAAAATGTTATGGCCGTAACCTTGCTAATGGCAAGATGGTACAAGCTGGTGAAGCTGTCGGCGTGATTGCTGCTCAGTCAATCGGTGAACCTGGTACACAGCTTACACTTCGTACATTCCACGTGGGTGGTACTGCTTCTAACATCGCAGTTGAAGCAAACATCAAGGCTAAGTTTACTGGTGAACTTGAATTTGAAGGTGTTCGTGTTATCGATTCAACCGATAATGACGGCAACAAGATTCAGGTAGTAATGGGCCGTACAGGTGAAATCAGAATTGTTGATAAAGAAAAGAATCGTGTATTGATCACGAACCACATACCTTATGGTTCATTCCTTAAAGTTAAGGATGGTCAGAAGGTTGAAAAAGGAGATGAGCTTTGCTTCTGGGATCCTTACAATGCGGTAATCCTTTCAGAATTTGATGGTACTATCGAGTATGAATCAATCATTGAAGGTGTTACTTATAAAGAAGAATCTGATGAGCAGACTGGTCACCGTGAGAAAGTAATTACTGAAACTCGTGATAAAACTAAGAACCCTGCTGTAGTAGTAGTAGGTAAGAGTGAAACGAAGGGGTATAACATCCCAGTAGGAGCTCACTTAGCAGTTGATATTGCAGAGAAAGTTAAAGCCGGTCAGGTCTTGGCTAAGATTCCTCGTACTATGGGTAAATCACGCGATATCACAGGGGGTCTTCCTCGAGTAACAGAATTGTTTGAGGCACGTAACCCTTCAAATCCAGCTGTTGTAAGTGAGATCGATGGTGTTGTTACTTACGGTGGTATTAAACGTGGTAATCGTGAAATCTTTATTGAATCACGTGATGGTGTACAGAAACGTTACTTAGTGCCGTTGTCTAAACATATCCTTGTTCAGGATAATGACTTCGTAAGAGCTGGTCAACCATTGTCAGATGGTTCAATCACTCCTTCTGATATCTTATCAATTAAAGGTCCGACTGCCGTACAAGAATATTTGGTGAACGAAATTCAGGAAGTATACCGTCTGCAAGGTGTGAAGATCAATGATAAGCACATCGAGGCTATTGTAAGCCAGATGATGCAGAAGGTTGAGATCCTTGATCCAGGTGATACTAACTTCCTTCCAGGAGAATATGTCGACAAACTTCAATTCAGAGAAGACAACGACAGTATCCTTGATAAGAAGGTAGTTGTTGAAGCTGGTGATTCTCCTACAATGAAACCAGGTCAGATCATTACAGCGCGTGAATTCAGAGACGAGAACTCAGTATTACGCAGAAAAGATCAGAAACTTGTTGAAGTAAGAGATGCATTAGCTGCGGTTTCAAGACCTACGCTTCAAGGTATTACACAAGCTTCATTGAAAACTGAAAGCTGGCTTTCAGCAGCATCCTTCCAGGAAACTACGAAGGTGTTGAGTGAAGCTGCTATCCGAGGTAAAACTGACTGGTTAATGGGCTTGAAAGAGAACGTTATTGTTGGTCACCTGATACCAGCGGGTACGGGTCAGCGCAAATTCAATGATATGATCGTGACGCATAAAGAAGAATACAATTCAATGCGTGAGTCTGAAGTGCGCACAAAAGACAAAGAGAAAGAACTTCAAGATTAATTGAATACAAAAAACAGGTTACCAGGAGACTAGTAACCTGTTTTTAATTGAACTCATATGGCAGACGATAAAATCAAACAGGAAGCCAACCAGATTAATATTGAGCTATCTGAAGAGGTTGCGGAGGGTGTTTATTCAAATTTGGCCATGATAGCACATTCAAATAGTGAATTTGTTATTGACTTTATTCGCTTGATGCCAGGTGTGCCAAAAGCTAAAGTGAAGTCAAGAATTGTCATTACTCCAGAGCACGCCAAACGCCTTTTGGCGGCCTTGAAGGATAACATTGAAAAATATGAAAGTGCCTTTGGTTCGATCAAAAGAACTGATGATATGCCCAAATTTCCCATGAATTTCGGGGGAACTATGGGTGAGGCCTAGTTATTATAGCAGGATTCCGCTAGAAATCATAAAAAGGATACAAAATCTTAATAAAAGACTTTGTATCCTTTATTTCTTATGATACCTTTGCAGTCCTAATTTTTGAAAGCTTTATAAAGGAAAAAATAAATGCCTACCATTCAACAACTTGTAAGAAAAGGACGGACGAAATTGACTTTTAAGTCAAAGTCTCCTGCTCTTGACTCATCTCCACAGCGTAGAGGGGTTTGTACACGTGTTTACACTACAACACCTAAGAAGCCGAATTCGGCTATGCGTAAGGTGGCCAGGGTGCGCTTAACCAACGGAAAAGAGGTTAATGCTTACATTCCTGGAGAAGGTCACAACCTTCAGGAGCACTCTATTGTGTTGATCCGCGGAGGAAGGGTTAAAGATCTTCCAGGTGTACGTTATCACATCATTCGTGGTGCGTTAGACACTGCAGGTGTTAATGGTCGCAAGCAAAGCAGATCTAAATACGGCGCTAAGCGTCCTAAGCCAGGTGCAGCAGCACCAGCAGCAAAAGGAGCTCCAGCAAAGGGTAAAAAATAATAGCATTACGTCATGAGAAAGTCGAAACCTAAAAAAAGATACTTACTTCCTGATCCGAAGTTCAACGATACACTGGTAACACGTTTTGTGAATTACCTTATGTACGACGGTAAGAAAAGCATCTCTTATACCATTTTCTATGATGCCATTGAGCAAGTAGAAAAGAAAGCTGGTGGAGAGAGCGGACTTGAAGTTTGGAAGAGAGCTATGAACAACCTGATGCCTTCAGTAGAAGTGAAGAGCCGTCGTGTTGGTGGTGCTACGTTCCAGGTTCCTGTTGAAGTAAGACCTGATAGAAAGATTAACTTAGGTATCAAGTGGTTGGTGGATTACGCACGTGTGCGTGGTGAAAAGACTATGATGGATAAGTTAGCTGCTGAAATCCTTGCTGCCTCAAAAGGCGAAGGTGCAGCTATCAAGAAGAAAGATGATACTCACAGAATGGCAGAAGCTAATAAAGCTTTCTCACACTTCAGATTTTAATTAACATGGCAAGAGATTTAAAGTACACCAGAAATATTGGTATTGCTGCTCACATTGATGCTGGTAAAACCACGACAACGGAGCGTATTCTTTACTATTCTGGTGTAAACCATAAAATTGGTGAAGTGCATGATGGTGCCGCTACCATGGACTGGATGGCGCAAGAGCAGGAGAGAGGTATCACCATTACTTCTGCTGCTACTACTGTGCATTGGAAATATCGTGAGAACGATTACCATATTAACATTATTGATACACCTGGTCACGTTGACTTTACAGTTGAAGTAAACCGTTCACTTCGCGTATTGGATGGTCTTGTGTTCTTGTTTAGTGCGGTTGATGGTGTTGAGCCTCAGTCTGAAACTAACTGGCGCCTGGCTGATAATTATAAAGTTGCTCGTATCGGTTTCGTTAACAAAATGGACCGTGCTGGTGCTGATTTCCTTGATGTTTGTAAACAAGTAAAAGAAAAACTAGGTAGCAAGGCAGTTGCATTGCAATTACCTATCGGCGCTGAAGAAAACTTCAAAGGTGTTGTTGATCTTGTAAACAACAGAGGTATTATCTGGAATGAATCTGATAAAGGTATGACCTTTACTGAGGTTCCTATTCCTGATGATATGGTTGAAGAAGCTAAAGAATACAGAGAGAAACTTCTTGAATCAGTTGCGGAGTACGATGAAAGCCTGATGGAGAAATATTTCGTGGATCCCAGCTCAATCACTGAAACTGAAATATTAACAGCTCTTCGTAAGGCTGTAATTGATATGGCTATTGTGCCAATGGTTTGTGGTTCTTCTTTCAAGAACAAAGGTGTTCAAACCATGCTTGACTATGTGATGGAGTTATTGCCTTCACCTTTGGACAAGGATGTTATTATTGGAACAAATCCTGACACAAACGAAGAAGTGGCTATCAAGCCAGATGAAAAAGAACCATTTGTTGCGTTAGCATTTAAAATTGCTACAGATCCTTTCGTAGGTCGTCTTTGCTTCATCCGTGCTTATTCAGGTGGTCTTGATTCTGGATCGTATGTTTATAACACACGCTCTGAGCAGAAGGAACGTATTTCACGCGTATTCCAGATGCATGCAAACAAGCAAAATCAGATTGACAGATTAGCAGCAGGTGATATCGGTGCCGTAGTTGGTTTCAAAGATATTAAGACTGGTGATACACTTTGTGATGAAAAACGCAAAGTAGTTCTTGAGTCAATGGTATTCCCTGAGCCAGTTATCGGTTATGCAATTGAGCCTAAGAAACAAGCTGATGCCGACAAGTTAGGTATGGCTATTTCTAAACTTGTTGAAGAAGATCCAACACTGCGTGTTAATACGGATCAGGAAACAGGTCAGACTATCCTTCGTGGTATGGGTGAACTTCACCTTGAAATTATCATTGATCGTCTGAAACGTGAATTCAAAGTAGAGATCAACCAAGGTGCTCCTCAGGTTGCTTATAAAGAAGCTCTTACTAAGAGTGTTGAACATAAAGAAGTTTACAAGAAACAAACTGGTGGTAGAGGTAAATTTGCGGATATTGTATTCGAAATTTCACCAGCTGATGAAGGTAAGGTTGGTCTTGAGTTTGTAAATGATATTGTTGGTGGTGTGATTCCTCGCGAATTTATTCCAGCCATTCAAAAAGGATTTGAACAATCTATGTCAAATGGTCCTTTAGCAGGATATCCAATTGACGCTATGAAAGTTCGTTTGTTCCATGGTTCATACCATGATGTTGACTCGGATTCACTATCATTTGAATTAGCAGCTCGTATAGGTTTCAAAGAAGCAGCCAGAAAATGTGGTCCACAATTGCTTGAGCCAATTATGAGTGTTGAGGTTCTTTCACCGGATGAATACACAGGTTCTGTAACTGGTGATTTGAACAAGAGAAGAGGTTTGATGAAGGGTATGGATTCACGCGGTGGTGCTCAAGTTATTAAAGCCGACGTACCATTGTCAGAATTATTCGGATATGTAACAGATTTGAGAACGATCACTTCAGGTCGTGCATCAGCATCGCTTACGTTCTCACATTATGCTCCGGTTCCTAAGAACTTAGCAGACAAAGTTATTGATGAAGTTAAAGGCGCAGTAGCCGCTAAATAAATCAGGATTTAGACGATTTCCAGATTAAAAGATATGAACCAGAAAATCAGAATAAAATTAAAATCTTACGACCACAACTTGGTTGATAAGTCATCTGAAAAAATTGTAAGAGCTGTTAAAGCTACAGGTGCTGTGGTAAGTGGCCCAATTCCTTTGCCAACAGAAAAGGAAAAGTTCACAGTACTACGCTCACCACACGTTAACAAGAAAGCACGTGAGCAATTTCAACTTTGTACCTACAAGCGCTTAGTTGATATTTATTCAAACAGTGCAAAAACTGTTGATGCTTTAATGAAACTTGAGCTTCCAAGCGGAGTTGATGTTGAAATCAAGGTATAGTTAGCAGCGAAGGATAATATTTTTAAAAGCCATTCTAATCAAGAATGGCTTTTTTGTTATGTATTAATTTCATTCAGAATGCATTTTTATTGGGACTCATGCACCAAGCCTCTTTCGTAAATATTAGGTATATTGATTGATAAGTCGAAATCAACATGAGGTACCTGGTGTGGATTATTTCCATGGTTTTACTTATTAGTGTGTCTGATTCATGGGCACAGAAAAAATCAACGCTGAAGGAGCTGCAGTACAAACTCGCAAGCTTTGATAGTATTCAAAGTAAGAATATTCGTCAATACCTTCAGGAACACCCGAAGTCCCTTTTGGCAGATGATAGCTCATTTCTATTGACATCCATAACCTCAAATGGATTGCCTGTTTATAAAGCTGCTCTGAATGCAGGAGCAGCACTCACAACAAATGTTACTGCGCTACAGAATGAATCTCTTGGACTAAATCTTCAGGGCGAGGGTATTACTGTTGGCGTGTGGGACAATGGTTTGGTTAAAGATCATATAGAATTAGGCAATAGGATATTAACAAAAGAGGGCACTTCATATCAAACACATGCAACACATGTGACAGGAACTATCCTGGCAACTGGGATAAGCCCTACTGCAAAAGGAATGGCGCCAAAGGCAACAGGCACAACATGGTATTTTGATAATGATGAAGCTGAAATGGCAGCACTGGCAAGTGTTGATCAAACTGGTCTGTTGTTTTCAAATCACTCTTATGGAATTGTTACTGGCTGGACAATAGTAAATGGCGTATGGACATGGACAGGTGATGTGACCATCAGTACTAAAGAAGATTATCGTCACGGATTTTATGGTGTTGATGCGCAATTAATTGATCAAATCGCTTTTAATGCTCCTTACTATACAATTGCATGGGCCGCTGGTAACGATCGGATAGAGGTTGGTGATGGCTCACATCCTGCAGACGGTAATGAAGGCACGGGTTATGATTGTATTATTCCTCAATCTGTAGCTAAAAATATTATTACAGTTGGAGCAGTAAATAAAGTGCCAGCATACACAGACGCGTCTAGTGTAGTGATGACTAATTTCAGCAGTTGGGGCCCAACGGATGACGGAAGGATTAAGCCTGATCTTGTAGGAGCAGGTGTAAATGTTTTTTCATTGAGTGCTGCAGGAACAAATCAATACGCAACATCAAGCGGTACATCCATGGCAACTCCGAATGTTACAGGTTCTCTTGTTCTTGTTCAGGAACTGTATGGCAAATTGCATGGAGGTAATTATATGAAAGCGGCAACTCTAAAAGCATTGGCTATTCATACTGCAAAAGAAGCAGGAAGTTTTCCGGGACCTGATTACAATTTTGGATGGGGTTTACTTGATGTTCAATCTGCAGCAAATGTTTTACTTCGCGAAGACGGAAAGAATACATTTATTCAGGAAGAAAGACTTGAAAATGGTCAGACTTATTCCATGGATATTTTATCACAGGCGAATCAAAAGATTACGGTTACAATCTGTTGGACAGATCCTGAAGGAACTCCTGTTGCACCTTCTCTCGATCCGACAAACCTAATGCTTGTGAATGATCTGGATGTTCGGATTGTTGATGAGTCTGGAAATGAACAATTTCCATGGATACTAAATCCTGGTAGTCCATCGAGTAAGGCTACTGCGGGTGATAACTTTCGTGATAACGTAGAGAAAATTGAATTCAGTAATCCAGGTGCAAAAAAGTATACTGTAAAGGTTAGGCATAAAGGTTCTCTGGTGAACAATGCACAAGACTTCTCAATTATTGTGACGTGTAAATCTGGTTTGAGCTCAGCATTAACATATTATTGGATTGGAAATTCAGGCAATTGGAATGACGGCGCACATTGGTCTCTAACCACCGGAGGAACTTCGGCTAATGTTGTTCCTACGGCAAGTGACAATGTGATTTTTGATGATAATTCTTTTGATGGTGTATCACTAAGTTCAGTTACGCTCTTGTCAGATGTGACATGTTATAAAATGATGGTGCTTACTGATAGAATGGGTAAGTTGGTTTTAAACAATCATCAACTTTCGTTTAGTAATGACCTGCTAATGTCCGCTGCTAATTTTAAAATAACTTCTGATGGAATATTAAATTTTAAGAGTTCTGGAAATCATTTTATCAATATTCAAAAGGGAGATCTTTCAAAAACATCTCTTGAGTTTAACGGTGGTCATTGGTTTGTTTCGGGGAATCTGAGCGTTCAGAAGATTTCGGTTAAAAAGGATACATTATCGCTGCAGCCATTTCATTATAGTGTTAAAGAGTTCAATGCTCAAACAGGAACTCTGTTAGACATCCATGAAAGTATTATTGACAGTCTTGAGCAATCGACAATAGCTCCAATAAGAATATCATCAAGTGATGCCCACATCACTATCTTTAAAACTGCGACGCTTAATTGGGATATCAACTACGATGGTATTTTAACCATTAAATCCGGCGCAAGTGTATTGATGAATAAGACCGATACACTTCAATCATTGGAATTAGAAAACGATGCTGAATTCAAGATTGCCAATAGCACAATACAGCATGTTTCAGATCTGACTTTACAAGGATTAGCAGGAGCGCAGTCTCACCTTATATCCGATGGTAGGGCTACTCTTGATTTGCTTTCACATAATAAATTTTGCTTTGATTATGTGAATGTTACTAATGTTGATGTTACTGGTAACTCCGTTGTAAACGCAGGTTTAAACAGTAGTATTACCAATTCAAACAATTGGATTCAACAGCAATGTGATCAAATATTGTATCCCGATTTCGAAGATAAATTCAATTGTCAAAATGGACTTACATCTTTTATTGATAAGAGTGGAGGAAATGTTACTTCATGGAATTGGAATTTTGGAGATAATCAATCAAGAATTAATACATCGACAACGCAGAATGCCTTTCACAGTTTTACGAATGAAGGAATTTTTAGTGTTACATTAACTGTCTCTGATGGTTCTGTTAGTCGCACGTACACAAAAAATGTTTTGATCGAGCCTAACAATGTCAATGCAAACACCATCGTATCAAGTGGTACTTCTTTATTAAGTTTTCTTCAGGCTGACAATTATCAATGGTATAAAAATGATATGCCTATTGATGGAGCTACTTCAAGGACTTACGATTATGCTGGTGACTTGGGTAGTTTTGTTGTTGTTATATCAACATCAAACTGTAATGTTGCTTCCGTACCGTATGTTGTTACAGAAATAGAAAATGCTAATGGTGAGGTTCAGATTTCACCGAATCCTGCTAAGGATTTTATAAAAGTCTCAGGAGCAAGATCCAGAGCATATGTTTCAATAACTGATGCCGTGGGACGTGAAGTTCTCCATAGCAGTTATTTTGAAAATGAAACTGTGCTTGATGTAAGGTATTTGAATGAAGGATTATATATCCTTAAAATAGAAAACTCAGGATCTCAAATTCAGCGTAAGATTTTAATAAACAGATAAGACAACGAATTGATTAAATTCCGAGTACTAATCTTTGGCCTGGCTGTATTTTGTTGTCGGCAAGATTATTTAGTGATTTAATCTTGTCAATTGTCAGACCTTCAAATCTTCTTGAGATATTCCAAAGTGTATCACCTGGTTGAACGGTATATAACTTAGATCCTGTTAAGGGAACTGGAGTTGTTGAGTGAGATACTCGTGCAACAGCAGAACCTCCAGAAGACTTTGACCAGATGTTAAGTCGTTGACCAACGCGGATCGTATTGCCTCGTAAGTTGTTCCATCTTCTCAGATCTTCAACGCGCACACCATGACGTATAGCAATTGAACCAAGTACATCACCGCTTCTTACTTTGTAAGTTTGTCTATCGCGACCATAAGTACTTCCTGCGGTGTTCTTAGCTAAGAGTTCAATTTCCTTCTTACCAACTTTAGAAGCAGAATCAAGAATGGCTATGCGATTCATTGATAGATTAGCTTTAGCCTGTACAGGAATGTTTAATGTATAGGTCTTGCTTGTTTCTGGCAACGCGTTATGCTGAATGGCTGGGTTAAGTTTTTGCAGATCTTCAAGGCATGTACCTGTAAGAGTAGCAAATGTTTCGAAGTGTAAATATTTTGAAACAGTAATAGTGTCGTGCATGATTGGCATTTCTTCTCCTTCAACAAAGAAGTTGTGCTCATCGAGATAATTCATTGTGTAAATGATAGCAACAAATTGAGGCACATAAGAACGTGTCTCACGCGGGAGATGCTTATATACTTCCCAGAACGATTTTTTATAACCTGATCTACGAATAGCTTTTTTAACATTTCCAGGTCCTGTGTTATAAGCAGCAAGTGCTAATTCCCAATCATGGAACATGCCGTATAAGCTTTTCAAATATTTACAAGCAGCTTCTGTAGACTTATCAGGATCCATGCGCTCATCGATATACCAATCCTGATGAAGACCAAAATGTCTTCCTGTAGGTGACATAAATTGCCATAGACCGACTGCTCTTGCTCTTGAAACTGCTCTTGGGTTGAGACCAGATTCAATTATGGAGAGATATTTCAACTCTTCAGGCAAACCATATTGTCTTAGATACTTTTCGAATATGGGGAAGTATAGATTTTTTCTACGCATCACCATGCGGGTATATTCGCGATCACGTACGGTGAAGTAATTGATGAAGGCGTGAATCTTATCGTTATAAGTAAGCTCTATATTATTACTTAGG
The DNA here is from genome assembly GCA_035493595.1 of Cyclobacteriaceae bacterium. Lineage (GTDB taxonomy): Bacteria > Bacteroidota > Bacteroidia > Cytophagales > Cyclobacteriaceae > DATCRE01. The sequence goes on from DATJHZ010000604.1 coordinate 13,898, forward strand.
CAACTTAACCTGTCTTCAATTAAAGCAGGGCTGTCTTCACCAGGAATATAATCCAGGTTACTTGGTTGATAATAATACACAAAGTCTGCCGTGTCTTCCTTGAAGAGCATTTCCTCTTCGGCAACAGCAACTTCAAGTGAGTCCACCACAACGGAGTCAGCCACCTGGCTGTAGGTTGCAGAAAAAATGGTACTGGCAATAACAATAAGAAGAGCGTTTCTCATTCTAGTTCATTTTCATGACGAGATCAGAAAACTTAAAAAGTTTAGATTCTTCAAAATCGTCTGCAATAACTTGCAAACCAATTGGCAACCCTTGTTTGTCTTTACCACAAGGTAACGAAATGGCAGGAACACCAGCAACATTAGCCTGCACAGAGAAAAGATCGGCTAGATACATTTCAAGCGGATCGCCTGAATGTTCTCCTAACTTAAACGCTGTTGTAGGCGTAATTGGCATGATGATAAAATCGTACTGACTAAGTATTTCTTTCATCTCATTGCGAATGAGATGTCTTACTTTCTGTGCTTTTGTATAGTAGGCATCGTAGTAGCTTGCGCTAAGTACAAATGTGCCGAGCAATATTCTCTTTTGAACTTCTTTACCAAAACCTTCGGCACGAGATTTTTTGTACATCTCATGTAAATCCGCCGGACTCTTGGTACGGTAACCATAACGCACGCCATCAAACCTGGAGAGATTTGAACTGGCCTCGGCAGTGGCTAAAATGTAGTATGTAGGAAGTACGTACTCATTTAACTTAAAATCGACGGGCTCAACAGTGTGGCCAGCAGATTTTAATTTATTAAGAGTACTTACAATGTTTTCTTTTATCTCGGGCTGTAAACCTGAAGATTCAATTTCACGCAAATACGCGATCTTATATTTTTGTCCGTTACTTGAATTTAATTCATTCAAATAATCAGGGACTGGCTTTGTAGAAACAGTGCTATCGAATTCATCTTTACCAGCAATCACTCCTAGTACTAGAGCGATGTCTTCCATTGACTTGCCGAAAATACCGATGCAATCAAATGATGATCCGTAAGCAATTAATCCAAAGCGTGATATGCGAGAATAGGTTGGCTTTAAGCCATAGATGCCGCAGAAGGCTGCTGGTTGTCTAACAGATCCACCTGTATCTGAGCCTAAGGAGATTTGACACATGTCTGCCATTACAGCTACTGCTGAGCCCCCCGAGGAACCACCAGGAACACGTGTATTATCGATATCATTTAAAACAGGACCAAAGGCTGAACTTTCGTTTGAGGAGCCCATGGCAAATTCATCACAATTCTGACGACCAATTATAATTGCATCTTCATCCAGAAGCCGCTGAACTGCGGTTGCATTGAACTGAGAGATAAATCCATCGAGTACTTTGCTGCTAGCCTGAAGCGGATGATCTTTATAGGCTAATACATCTTTAAGACCTACTACGAGTCCTGCTAATTTACCAGCATTACCTTGTTTGATTTTCTTATCGACCTCAGCAGCTTTTTTGAGCGCTTCCTCACCGTATACACTTAAAAATGCATTCAGGTTGGATTTTTTATCAATGATGTCTAGATGGTGACGTACTAAATCTTCGCAGGTAATAAGACCTTGCTGCAAATCGTTCCGAATTTCGCGAAATGTAGCGTATGTCTTCAACACTATTTGCCCTCTTCTATTTTACCTGTGTCTTCAACTTCTTTTTTAACGTCTTTTACGGCATCCTTAAATTCCTTAACGCCTTTACCCAGACCCTTCATAAACTCTGGTATTCTTTTCGCACCAAAAAATATAAGTACAAAAATACCGATGAGCAAAATCTCAGATGTGCCTATTCCACTGAACATATAAAAATTGTTTAGAACAACAAAATTAGGTCAAAAAACGGTAATAACAAATCAAAATGACTGGTGGTAAATTGGAGGTTTTAAGGGGTTTCTGCTCAAATTGAGCTGTAACTACATGCTTTTTAGCCAACTCTGTGGATCGAGTGGCGTGGTGTTTTTGTGTATTCTGAAACGAAGCTCTGAAATGCCATCACTATTGGAAAGCACATGACCAATCTCCTGATTGGTTGATACTTTCTGACCAACCTTAACAGATACATCTTTTAGCCCTGTATAAACGGAGAGATAATCGCCGTGTTTGATAATCACTGTGCTGCCTAGAGTTGGGATAAAAGCTACTTTTCGCACTTCACCTTCAAAGATTGATTTCACTCTCTCGTTTTCCTTTGTTTGAATATTAATGCCATCGTTTTGAATGACGATGCCTTTTAATACGGGATGATTCTGACGTCCGAATTTCTGTGAAACGAAGCCCGAAACAGGCCATGGAAATTTGGTTTTATTATCTTCAAAAGTAGATGAGAGTGCTACTGCATCTTTGGAGCGATTTGCTTTTGCCTCGCGCTCCATTTCTTCTTTAATAATGTCATTAATAAGTTTATCAAGATTGGCTACGGCTTTCTTTGTTTCTTCAAGATCACGCTTCAATTTCTTTTCTTCCTTCTCCAGTGATTTAACGACTGAGTTTTGTTTTTTCTTCAGAGTAGTCAGGTTGTCATTTTCCGTTACCTCTTCATTGAGCAGTTTATTTTTCTCATCGCGTTTCACTCTAATCTCTCTAACTTGACCACCTAACTCATCCTGTACTTTTATAATTTGTTCAGCCTGAAGCTTTCTGGTTTGAGCGTATTGATTCATGTATTGAAGTCGCATAACCAGTTGATCGAATGATTGAGCAGAGAATAAAAATGTAAGTCGGGTGGCGCTGTTATTTGCTTTTTGGGCTGCAAAAATCATAGCAGCATATTCTTTTCTTAATTTCTTCAGATCTTCCTCGAGAACCTGGATGATGCCATTGTTTTCTCCAATCTCTGTATCGAGAAAACTCATTTCACCTTTAATAGAATTAATGAGATCTTCTTGCTGTTGAATGCGTTGCTTCAGAGCACTCAATTCACCAAGTGTATTTTTCTTTTGAACGGTTGTTTCAGCCAGAATTTTTTCTACCTCTTTAATCTTTTCCTGATTCTGCTGCTTCTCTTTTTGTAATTGTGACTTTGTCTTTTGGGCTAGCGCATCCGAAAAGGAAATCAGTATGAGAATGAAAATAATATGAGCAAGTTTACCTGCGCTCATAGCGTTTTGGTATGTTGAATGGAAACTTAAGCTCACGATCGCCAACTTCTGCCTTATTGTATTCAAAAATAATAGTTGTACTTAACAGGCCAGAAAGTGTTTTGTAAAAAATAGATAGTGTGCCGTTGTATGGAAATATCTTAGTGCCTACGGGTTGAAAATTTGAATAGTTTATAGTAAGTGTGTTGTTGTTGGTGGTCTCCTTCATGTCAACTCGCTCTATTTTCATGCTGGCTCCGTTAACATAATTTATAATGCCAATGTTGTTAGTTTGTTGTTTGAGCAGATAACCCGAACTATGTTGCTCTATAACGTCATCGTCTGATCTTTGTATGATGAGATTGCCAAGCAGAGCTGCCTGAATTACATCATAGTTGATTTCGAAATTATATCGTTTTGAAAGCTCTTTGTAATCAAAAACATAATATTCGTTTTTGAGATTGCTTAAGATAGTAATAGAATCTTTGTTGATGAGTGCGCGTGCACCCTGGATACCTACAAGGTTAAATGAAATCCAGATTACTGAATCTTTTCTTACACGAATGTTGGCTTTAGCTTCTTGTTCTTTCTTGTTATCCTGATAAACCATTCTTGCTTTGCCATGAAAATATTCAAAGTCAATTTGTTCTATAGCAAGTGTTGGTTTTGGAGGCGTTGCAATAATGGGGCTTATAATCTTCTTACTACAAGCCATCAGTATAAATGGTAAGAGAAGAAGAAGGTGCCTTGTAGTTTTATTCATATACTCTTCTGTTGGCTATTTTTTTGTTGAGGGTTTCGCTTTTTGCATTTAGGCCCCGTGCCTTTTCCCATTGTTGTACAGCTTCATTCACTTCTCCAAGTTGATACAATATATCACCATAATGTTCAATGTGAGTAGCATTGGCTTGGCCTGTGTTAATAGCGCGTTCTATGATTTTACGAGCTTCTTTAAATTTTCCACGAACATAAAGCACCCATGCGTAAGTATCAAGATACGTAGGATTATCGGGATTATTCTTAACAAGTTGTGAAGCCATCTTATCAGCTTTCTCCAGGTTTTCTTTGCGAAGAGAAAGGTAGTAGCTGTAGTTGTTTAGAACACTGTAATTATTAGGTGCTATTGCGAGCGCAGCTTCAAAGGCCTGATCAGATTTTTCATACTGCTTAAGGGAGTTGTAAGAATCGCCGAGCATGCTATTGACTTCTGCTAGGAGCGATTTGTTATCTGTTACTAACTTCTTCACTTGTTCAAAGGCATCGATAGCATCGGTATAGCGATGCTTTCTGAAATTAGCATAGCCATTAAAGTAATAGAGCATACCCTGATTAGGAAAAAGTTCTAATGCACTTTCTGTATGCTTGAGAATATTGTCAAACTGATCTTGTTGTGATTCGATGTACAACAGGTTTTGCCATACTTCATAATTTGAATCACCAAGTTCAATGGCTTTCAGATACTGAGTCTGCGCTTCCTGATTTTTACCTGCTGACAGATAAAGGTCTCCCCCTAGTATGTGAACATTTGTTTCGTTAGGATAAGTGCTGACAAGTTTCTCGAAAAGTTTCAAAGCAAATTCCTGCTTCTCAGTTTCTGTGTTGCCTGCTGATTTACTTTGATTGATCTCTGTACTGTAGGCACCCAGTATAATTATCTTACTATTCAAATCGACTGAAGCATTTTCAAACAAAGGAAGTAGTAGTTCGCGGGCTTTTTGCTCCTGATTAGAATCACGATACATTCCGGCAAGCAACATTTTTGCATTGTTTGCATTATTGTTCGTCTGAATAAATTTTTCAAGATAGGAGATGCCTAATGAACGTTGTCCTTTTTGAGCAAGGATTTCGGCAAAGCCCATGACATATCGTTCTTCATCAGGAAAAGCGTTGATCAGTTTGTCACCTTCTGCAATAGCTTCTTTTGTTTTGCCCAACTCCAGATACAGCCTTTGCTTTTGAATAGATGACGTTTCATTAATTCCCAAAATGCTTTCGGCCTTGTTATATACCTTTATTGCTTCTTCGGGTTTGTTTGCATATTGATAGATTGCAGCGAGTTCAAAAAGATATTCATCAGTACCTTTTATTTCGTCAATCATTTTCTCGTAGATCTCGGCCGCTTTGTCAAATTTTCCGAGCCCATTATAAATGCTGGCCGCCAGCTGATAAAAGTATTTGTTGCCTTTTTCTAATTTCAATGCAGTTTCAATACTGGCAGATGCCTTCTGCAAATCTTCCTGGCGGGTTCCTTTGGCCAGAACTTCAGCAATCTTGTAATGGAGCGTTGCATTTTCAGGATCTATTTCCTGAGAGCGTTCGTAGTACAATAGGGCTTTGGCATAGTCTTCCAGAATGAAAAACTTCTCACCTTCGGTAAAATAGAATTCTGCCTCACGCTGTTTGATGCCCTGAGGTTGATCGGCGCTTCCTTTTTTCTTCTTTTGAGCGATTGCAACGCTCGAAAAAGCTAGCAAGACGATAAAAAATATAACGGCTCTATGGAATCTTCTGAATATCAATTTGGTGGTGTAACGGTACTATAATCGCCTAAGCTCAAATCGGTGGATTTCCCCTCAAAAATAGCGAAATTTCCCAACAAGCTGTTTTCAAGTACGGTTTTAGATACTTTGGTGAATTTCTGAATAATAGTGTTTTTGATTCGACTGTCTACGATGTGACTACCCTCGCCAATTGACACGTGTGGGCCAATGACAGAATTTTCAATGATGGCATCATCGCCAATAAAAACTGGTTCTATAATTACACTATTGATCAACTTGGCCTTCGGTGAAATGAGCTTTTGATCTTTAATAAACTCTAAATAGCGTTGGTTAGTCTGGACAGTTACATTTTTATTTCCGCAATCAAGCCACTCTGTTACCTGACCGGTAGTGAAAACTGATCCTTTTTTATTTAAACCTTGCAGAGCTGTGGTAAATTGATATTCTCCTTTTTCCTTGATGTCATTGTCAACCAGATATTGCATTTCATTAGCAAGGGCTTTTCCATCTTTGAAGAAATAAATTCCGATAATGGCCAGATCCGATACAAAAGTTGAGGGTTTTTCTACAAGTTCTATAATTTCATTTTTGTCATTCAGACGAACCACACCAAACTGCGAGGGGTCATCAACTTTTTGTACCCAGATGATACCATCGCGTGAAGTGTCTAATTTAAAATCTGCTTTAAACAAAGTATCAGCGAAAGCCACAATGACTTTACCTGTAAATAATTCTTTAGCAAATAATAACGCATGTGAAATGCCGAGAGCCTGTTCCTGATAAAAGATTTTTCCAACGGCACCTACTTGCTTGGCAATTTCTTTGAGATTCTCTTCAACTTCTTTTCCAAAACTTGGATGTATAATAAAACCTATCTCATCAATTTTTTCAGTGCATACTTTGGCTATATCTTCTACAAGTCGGTGTACAATGGGTTTGCCGGCAATTGGTAACAAGGGCTTAGGAACTGAGAGAGTGTGTGGCCTCAAACGCTTGCCGAGTCCTGCCATTGGAATAATGATATTCATAAGTTGTATTGGGGTGTTTACTTGTAAATCTATTAAAAATCAGCCTACATGTTGTCTTAAATTTTTTCTTTCCACTAAATAAATAATCAGTAAGTAGATGATGATCACAACAAGATGAAAGGCTGTTGCTATTACTTGATTATCGATTACGATTGCATTCACCAAATACACAATGATGGTTGTGCCAAGGATGTACGCTAGTCCTGCTAAAATTTTATACGGTATAGGATAATATTTTTGTCCTATCACGTAGCAGGATGCAGCCATAAGAAAATAACAGAGCAGTGTTGCTATACTGCTGCCCATATAGCCAGCAATTGGAATAAGTAAATAGTTTAGTACAATGGTTACAACAGCGCCACCTACAGCAATGATAGTTCCGAAATAAGTTTTATCAGTTAATTTAAACCATACTGTAAGATTGTAGTATATGCCCAGAAAGAGATAACCTAATAATAATATGGGAATGACAGACAACCCACTCCAATATGCAGCGCCTGAGAAG
>DATJHZ010000605.1:0-3954 GCA_035493595.1 Cyclobacteriaceae bacterium
AAAGACATAGCGTGCCACAGCATTGACGCTATCTTTTTTAATAACCTTGATCAGCTGTGACTCAACCTTGTCCCACTTCTGTTTATGGATGTTGCTCAAAGCTGATCGCTCAGTTGAAACCTGTGCCCTGATCTCCATACAGATGACAGTGATCAGCACAAGAAGAATTACATATTTCCGGATCGAAAGTCTATTCATGCCTATTCGGGACAAAACTAAACCACTTAATCATAAGGTCTTATAAAAATGGGGCAAAATGCACAATTATTCCGATCTGCTGTAACCCTTTTGTAATGTAACAGGATGGTTTGGTAAAGGAATATGCTTACTCATGGAAAGTGAGGTACGAATGATGTGGCAAATGTCAAAATATAAGAAGTATAAGCCAAGGGACAGGATGATCCGTATTGCATACAATGATAATTTTTGTAAATTTTCACTTTGTAATGAACTGCCCATGGCCAAGCTGAAGAATATTATTAAACAACTTTCCGAAAAAGACTTTACAGCTATCTATAATTCATTAATTGAGAGTAATGCCGATAAGTCGGCGTACCTGTTAAAGTCCCTTCGCGAACGCCAGCTTTCTGACACTAAGGTAATGACAGAGTTGGATGTAAATGCAAATGCATACTATACCCTCCGCTCACGCCTCAATCTCAAAATTGAGGAGTACCTGATGGAACAGTTAGAGAGCCCCCGCACTGACGTCCTGAGAAAAGTTGCCAACATTACCGAGGTTCTCTTCACCAAGAAAAAAGCCATCTCGGTTGCCACACTAAAAAAACTGGAGAAAGAATTGTTAGACTACGATCTGGCTAACGAACTGACTATCATTTATAAATCGCTTAAAAAATTAAACGTTAACTCACCAGATTACTTTCAGTATTCACAATTATACAACCGCCATGTAGCCTATATGCTGGCAGTTGATAAGGCTGAAGATCTGTTGGCTGACTACTTTAAAAAATATGGCGATTACCTGTTGAACGGTGAAGACGTTGAGAAACTGGGTCTGAGCCTGCTCATGAAAGAGATGGTTAACGTAGCCAAGCTGTATGAATCTCACAGGCTTTATGTTTACCAGAGTTGCATGTATATTTTCCACCGTCTGTTTGTTGAAGTAGATGACAACATGCAGCAGGATGGCGAATCTATTGAAGACATCTTCGATAAAGTGCAGAAGATTTTTGAAAGCTATCATCTTGATTCCATATACTATCATTTAAACCTGGTGTTTGAATTCCTGAAGCTGGAGTATTACAATCACTACAAAGTGTATCGTCAGGCTGAAAAGTATTATGAAGAAGTGAACGATGCCTGTGCTAACCTGATGGTGAATTATTCAACCTTCACCTTCCCAGCCCAGTTTCTGATTTCCAAAATTGAGCGACACATCCGTACCGGCAATGAGACTGATCTCTATCCTGAAAACGAAAATATTTTTGAAGACTTTGAGGTGGACGCCGCTGACGTTCCGAAGCATATTATCTATACCACCTATCGTGCTATTTCTTGTTACTATGCCGATAAGTTTGATGAGGCTGCTAAGATTATCAACCACCTGCTCAATGAGGTGAGCTTGAAGAAATATCCATTGGCGCAGCTTGAGATTAAATCTTTCCTGGCGTTGCAGTACACACTCATGAAAGATTACGAGTTGTTTAATCAGCTATCAAACAGTATTCAAAGACAAATCAGAATGCTGGGTAAAGATGATTGTGAGAACATCCAGCTATTCCTGAAGATTCTGAAAATCTCTACAAGCGAGGCTAAACGTGAGAAAGCTAAAAAGATACTGGCTGTAATACCGAAGTTGAATTCTACTGAAGTAAAATACTTTGCTCCTACCAAGCTTATCAAGCTAGACGATAAGTTTGTGAAACTGTTAACAGACGACGACGTATAAAAAAAGCTCGAATTAAATTTCGAGCTTTAGAATGCTTTCGTGAGAGAGAGGCTTGTTGAGATAGAGCTTCACATTCTCATATTTCTTAGACCGGTTGAAATCCTGTGGATTAATAGATGAGGTCAACATCACAATCTTACACTTCTTCTTGGCAGTATTGGTAAGCTTTTCAAATTCATCCAGAAACTGAAATCCATCCATAAGCGGCATGTCGATGTCGAGGAAAATTACATCGGGCAACACCTGATCTGCCACATCAAGTTTCTCCATATTCTTTAAAAACTCTATAGCGCTTTTTGCCCCGGTATGTGTATAAATGTTATCAGTAACGGCCGCAGCCTCTATCATTTTCTGGTTAATGAGGTTATCAATCTCATTATCATCGATTAGCATTACTGTACGGTATTTTCTTGCTGCCATAGTCATATCATTAACAATTAAAAATAGGCCAAAGGGCATTAAATTCCAAGCCATGAAGTTAATAAGTCAAACTTCATGATTTAAACGGAAGTCTACCTGAAATAACGGATACTACAGATCAAACTTTATTCCCTGTGCCAGGGGTAATGTGCTTCCGTAATTGATAGTATTGGTTTGTCTGCGCATATAAACCTTCCACGCATCACTGCCAGATTCCCGACCACCGCCTGTTTCTTTTTCGCCTCCAAAGGCTCCTCCAATCTCAGCACCGGAAGTTCCGATATTAACATTAGCAATACCACAATCTGATCCCTCGTGCGAAAGGAAGCGCTCCATTTCATGCATATTGGTAGTCATGATAGATGAAGACAAACCTTGCTTTACTCCATTCTGAATTTCGATAGCCTGATCTAATGTTTTATACTTGATCAGATATAAAATTGGCGCAAAGGTTTCATGCTGTACTATGGCGTATTCGTTTTTAACTTCCGCTATGGCAGGTTTAACATAACAGCCAGACTCGTATCCTTTGCCGTTTAGAACGCCACCTTTAACAACAAACTTACCACCCTCTTTTTCAACTTCTTTCAACGCTGCGCGATACAGTTTTACAGCTTGCGTATCGATCAATGGTCCAACATGATTTTCAACATCAAGTGGATTACCAATATTTAACTGTGTATAAGCTTTCTTCAATCGCTCTTTAACTTCATCATATACACTTTCGTGGATGATGAGTCTTCTGGTTGATGTGCAACGTTGACCGGCAGTACCTACAGCGCCGAACACGGCACCGATAACTGTCATATCAAGATTAGCATGCTCTGATATAATGATAGCGTTGTTTCCTCCCAACTCAAGTAATGAACGACCCAAACGCTCACTTACGGTGCGTGCCACGGCTTTACCCATACGTGTTGAACCTGTTGCAGACACCAATGGAATATTTTCATTCTGAGCCATTAACTGACCAATACGGCCATCACCATTAATAACACAGGAGACACCCTCAGGCACGTTGTTCTTCTCAAAAACTTTAGTGACAATATTCTGACATGCAATACTGCACAACGGAGTTTTCTCTGATGGCTTCCAGATACAAACATCACCGCATACCCATGCAAGCATGGTATTCCATGACCAAACCGCTACAGGAAAATTGAACGCAGAAATAATTCCAACTGCGCCTATAGGATGCCACTGCTCATACATACGATGCTGTGCTCGTTCAGAGTGCATAGTAAGTCCATGAAGCTGGCGTGATAAGCCTACAGCAAAATCGCAGATGTCAATCATCTCTTGTACTTCGCCAAGTCCCTCCTGATATGACTTACCCATTTCATACGAAACAAGCTTGCCCAAAGGCTCTTTATATTTTCGCAAGGCCACTCCTATCTGACGAACAACTTCGCCTCGCTTGGGTGCTGGCCACTTGCGCCATTCTTTAAATGCTTGTTGTGATTTTGTAACAACTTTGGCAAACACTTTCTCATCAGCCTGATAAACTGATCCTATAAGTTTACCATCAACGGGTGAATAAGATTCAAGCAAGCCACCAGTAGATTTATACCAGGTGGAGCCGGTTGAAACACCAGGATTGTTGCGCTTTATGCCAAGGGTAGCTA
>DATJHZ010000606.1:0-10471 GCA_035493595.1 Cyclobacteriaceae bacterium
TGCTTCATCAAGGTTGGAGCAATAACGTGCGAGCGATCGCGATAGCCAACGGTGTATTCGTCATATGAAGGCAATACCATTACAGATTTGATTTTTTTTGACTTGCTTGGTATATCAGATCCAAACCAGTAGGCCTGACCTTGTATGACTTCATGATGAAGAACTTTCTTATTGGCCTCAATGCTTTTCTTGGCATCTTTTAAGGGCAATCCACTCCACCACATAAAATCATGAATAGTGGCCGGACCTCTACTAATAAAATAACGTTTACCAAGTTCTGCAACAGCTTCATCACGTTCCATTAAAAGTGTTGGTGGAACACGCTCATCCAGTAATGCGTAGGTAAATTGTTTTCCCACGCGTTTACCGCTACAAATGATCCCATCAATTTCTGCTTCCATCAACAAAAGACCGAGACGAATGTCATCTGTGTTGATTTTACTTTTTGCAAGGCTGGCTTTCAATACTTCGCGAGTAAGATGTTTACCACCTTCTAACGCCTTGGCTATAATTTTTTTGCTCCGTTTCAATACGGCCTCGTTAATATCAAGTTGACGATGAAGTCCCTTACTAAGCATTCTTATTTTTGGCGCTGTCAACTTGAGCATCCAGCGAATATCTTCAGGCGAAACAAAATGCCAGGTAGGTCGAAGAACATGTGTACGAAGAATCTTTCCTTCATTAAAATCCTTTTCTACAACAGCATCAGTAATATTTTTTATTCTATTACCAATAGCCCATTTTGCCCCATAATAATCTTGCGCCTGTACGCAGCCCATATAAGAAACCAGATCATGTACTGATTTGAACGATGAATTCAGTAAGCCCTGATTTAACAAACGGAAATATGCAATGGATTGGTTTGTCATGTCGATTTTAAATTATAAAAAATCAGTAGTGTTATCCCGATTTCATTTTCAATATACATCATCAGATTCAATATTATTACCTCCATTGATCGCCAATGTAAGCACTAATAAGTTTACAGAATTTTAGTCAATGGCAATCGATGCAATAAAAACCGCTATGCATCGTCTCCTCACTAGTCTAGGTTATTTACTTATCTTTAAAATTAAAACTAACTAGTTATGAATACTGCTGGAACAAAAGTAATCATCACCGGCACAACCGGTATGGTTGGTGAGGGTGTTTTACATGAATGCCTCCACAGCCCAGCTATAGCTTCCGTTCTGATTATCAACCGAAAGCCTGCTGGGGTATCACATCCAAAGCTAAAAGAGATTATTCATTCTGATTTTTATGATCTTTCTCCTATAGAATCACAACTGTCAGGTTATGATGCATGTTTCTTTTGTCTCGGTGTAACATCCGTTGGCTTAAAGGAAGATGCTTACACGAAACTAACTTATGCATTAACAATGCATGTTGCTGAAACTTTAAGCAAGCTGAATAAATCCATGACATTCTGTTATGTCTCGGGTGCTGGCACTGATAGTACGGAGCAAGGAAAAAGTATGTGGGCTCGTGTAAAAGGTAAAACAGAAAATGATCTTATGAAATTACCTTTCCATAAAGTCTTTGCCATCAGACCTGGGTTTATCAAACCAATTAAAGGATTAATAAGAACACACTCCTTTTATAAATATATACTCTGGATGTATCCACTTGGCAGAGCTTTATATCCTGCTGGCTTCTGCACCATGCAAGAATTGGCACGAGCAATGATTCGTACGGCAACAGTAGGCTATGATAAATCCATCTTGGAAGGAAAGGATATTATTCAATTAGGGAAATGAATTAAAGTCAAAAATTTCAGATCTCAGATTGCGTTAACCTGAGATCTGAAATTCATAATTCAATGACTCCGCTTGTGTGCTCTGCTCTTCATTTCAGCCTGATAAGCTTTCCATTTTTCAAACTGATCAGGTGTCAGGATATTTTTAACCGCCGCCTCATGGTCAGTTCGAAGAGTACTAAATTGTTTGGAGTGGTCTTCTTTCGATTGGGCTGAATCACTTCTTAACATCCGCATTTTATCCATAAACGCTATATTTTCCTCTTCCATCTTTTTACTCTGATCATCTGTTAACGAAAGTGCGGTTTTTAATTTATCAGCTGATCGCTCTTTTAACCTGTCATGATTAGCATCTCCTTTTGCTCTGACTTCAGCCAGATGGGTCTTCCATTTCTCTTGTTGATCTGGTGTTAACACTGCCGAAAGTTCTCTATCCTTTTCTTGCATTAACGTTCTGGCTTCATTACGCTTCTGATCTTTCCCTGCTAATGAATCTTTGCGAAGCTCACTGAATTTGTTAACATACTTCTCATTGATATTTTTAATGGTAGCATATTGCGCATCAGTAAGCATCAATACTTGTTTCATGGTATCTGCTTGCCTGTTGGCAAATGCCTGTGGATCTCTCTGTCTCCGCTGAGCGAAAATGGCGATGCTTAATGTCATCAGTCCAATCGCAATCATAACACTCTTTTTCATAGTTTGAATTGTTTCTTGCTTAGAGCATTTTTTACGGCTCAGGTTTAATTGAGTTATTGTATATTCGATAGTACTATCAATTTTTTATATCACCTTTCCATTCCGCTCGACAAATGCGCCTTTTAAAAATGATCTAATTATCTTAAAATGCATGATAAAGTCTTACCATACAAGCATGAATAAAAAGTATATTCTCCTTATCTGCATTCTGATGATGATTCAGAATTTTTCCACTGCACAAACTACTATCTGGAAAAACAAAAAATGTGCTGTCGTTTTAACCTATGACGATGCTATTAATGAAGACCTTAGTCATGCTATACCTGCCCTCGACTCTGTTGGATTAAAAGCTACGTTTTACTTAACGGCGAGTTCACCCGGTTTTAAAGATCACCTGAAAGAATGGCGCAACGCTGCCGCCAAAGGTCATGAGTTAGGAAACCATACATTGTTTCATCCTTGTGTTGGCAACAATACAGATAGAAGTTGGGTGTCACAAGATTACAACTTATCAACCTACACACTCAGACGACTCGAAGATGAAATCAAAATGAACAATGTTATTTTGGCAACCATTGACGGAAAAACAAAGAGAACCTTCGCATACCCTTGTGGAGATGTTACAGTTGGTGATACGTCCTATGTCGAGACTATCAAAGATGATTTCATTGCGGCCCGCGGCGTGCACGGCATGATTCAGACAGCAAAAGAGATTGATCTTTTTAATGTTGGAGCATATGGAATAAATGGACAGACCGGTGATGAACTCATAAATCTGGTAAAGGAAGCTATCAGTAAAAAAGGTCTTATCGTATTTCTGTTTCATGGCGTTGGTGGTGGACATTCTCTTAATGTAAGTTTAAAAGCTCATCATCAACTACTTCGTTTTTTAAAACAAAACGAAAAAGAAATCTGGACTACAACTTTTATAGAAGCAGTCGAGGTTGTTAAGGTTGCTCAGGCAAAATAATTTATGAAAAAGAAGATTATCATTTCATATTTCCCTACTGGTATGAAATATATAACCCCTTTGCTTTTCGGTGCGGCAATCTATCTCATTATTATCAATTATGCCGTATGGGGTATTTTACTTACGCTGTCTGGGTTAATAATTCTCACCACTAATTATGTAACGGCTATAGATCTCCAAGAAAAAAAGTATGATGATTATCTGTCACTTTTAGGAGTACCTTTAAACAGTGAGTCACAACATTTTAAAAATGTCGACTGTATTGTTATAACAAAAGGTAATTATGCACAAACCGTAAACACTCGTATTCAATCACGCCAAATGGATTGGTCTGATTATACCGGAACTTTAATTATGGATAGTGATAAGACGCTTGATCTGCTGACAAGAAATAACAAGAAAGAATTAATTAAGGAACTACTTGAATTTGCCATCTTCTTACAAGTTGGCATTGAAGACAGAACAACCAGTGAATATTATTGGGTTGATTTGGAGAAGATATAATTCATGAGCCCGTTTATTGAAAAACGGGCTCATGAATTTGATATCGTAATAATATTATCTTGACAATGTTTTATACCTGGGTAATTTACTGGTGGGTAATCGCAGGAAATTATAGGCCTGATTTAAAGCATCGAGTATTTGAGTAATGTATTCTTTATGCGTGCTGACAACAGCATTTTTTTCACCTTCAGCGGTAGCGATGCGTACAGCATAACGTTCTCTTAAAAGTCCGATAATAAGAATACCTATAACTGCAAGTATTGACCCCGCAATAATCATAGCCGTTGTTGTCGCTATTGTATATATGCCCAGTGAAAACTCTGGTTCAATAGCATGCGGCACAAATTTAAAAATACCACATACAGCCAAGACAACACCAATTAAAAATAAAAACATACCTGGTAGTCTTTGTGGTTTTAAAACGTACAATCCATGCTTGGTAATACCGTTCAGACTATATGAACTATTCTTCACTTGAAGAGTCTTGTCTGTAACAACAACGGTATGCCCATCTGTATATAAAACTTTATCGGGAATCATAACTTTAATTTTTAGTGTTTAGCAAGTTAAACGCGTTTAAAAATCTACTGTTCCTATTTTTGTTTAAAACGTCGATGAACCGCTGATAAAAAACACGACATGCCCTGTGGATATGATGAGTATTTGTAGATCAAAAACCTTAATTAAAGACCTTCAAAAGCTCTTTTCTCTATCATAATATCGCTTGTAGCAACGGAATGACCTAAATCATCCAAACTATTTGCACCCGTAGGATTAAAATTTGGAGTACTACAAAAATGGATGCTTCTCTGCTAGATATTTGATATATGCTTTCAGATTACCGCGAAACCTGTTGTTATAAACATCCCAAAACTGATCTTGCTTAGCCTGATATCTTCTAAAGTTCATGAAGTATGCATTGTTAGGCAGTTTATCTTTAAATCTTTTCGATGGCTTGTCTTGTATACTGAGCGTTAATGTATCTAATGTGTTTACAATTTTCTGAATCATCATTTTCTTTAACCGAAGCTTCTGATCAAGTGGATCTGTTTCTTTCATAGTGTGATAAAGACTATCCAGCACCGATGCACCATGAAGCATGTGATTAACATACACCAGGTAATCTTTATCTTCACCTATGTACGTTGTATACTCCTTGCTAACCATTCCGTAATTTGAAATCAAAAACTTTTCTGTACCACGATCACCAATAAACGATGCGAGATTTTCATTGAAGTCAATACTATCCTTAATAAAGATAGTAGCATGCGACATTTCATGGATGATAAGATTGGCCAGATCACCCTCACTCCGCTCAAGCATTTTACTAAGAATAGGATCTGTAAACCAACCTAATGTTGACCAACCCCCAGGGTTACGAACGCTCACATCAAACCCCTCTTTTTCTAATTCATTTTTGAGATCAATAGCTTTTTGTTTTTCGAAGAACCCTTTGTAAGGAACAGCACCAAGAATTGGAAATGTCCATTCTTTTGGCTTCAACATGAAAGGCTCGCTGGCAGTAACAACCCACATAAGCTCTTCACCTTTCTGATCATATAATGTTTTGTAGTTCTCGGTGTCTTTCAATCCCAATGAATCAATGGCATACTTTCTTACTTCACCAATAAACCTGAGTCGCTGCTTGAGTGAATCTGGAAATGAAGGATCGTTTAAGTATGACGCTACAGGTTTAGCATTCCAAACAATGTTTAATTGTCCTTTAGCTTGTTTATAACCGTAACTTACAAGGTCCCAATAGACAACAACCAGAACCAGTATAATAACTAGTAGACCTAGTACTGAACGCTTAATAATTTTACCTGCTTTGCCTGGCATGAAGAAGAAAGAATCGGTTATAGTAATTAAAATAAAAGCCATAAGAATACTCAATGGCTTTTGAATATGTGTCATAAAATGGTTCAGCACGCAATGTAAAATTCAAACCATCGGCCACCTTAACATCATACAGAAATCGAAGCATGAAAATTTCGCGCTGCCTGTCAACACGCTCCGGACGTTGCTCTGATATGGAAGGATAAAAACCTCCACCATTGAAGGAAAGGAATTTATCACTATGCCAATAACTTCCCATCACGGTTAATCCAAACGAAGTTGTGATATATGGATTGATATAAACTCCATATCCGTCCTTAAAATATTGACTGCGTGCAGATGACTGTTCCGCATAACGTGCAACATACGATTTTAAACCCCATTCTTTTATGAATGTAGTCGATATGTGTTTCAGTGTAAGTCCGGTAGCACCGTTGAATAATTGTTTTACTGGATTTGGATTATTATCGATCTGACCACCCTGATGTTGAATGAGTAGCTGAAGTGGAAACTCGATGCTGGTGTTGCCCTTCCTCCATACTCTTTTGTTTAATGACAATCCACCCAAAAGTTTTTCCTGATCAGGGTCATTGTTGTAAATCATTTTCTGCCAATCAACCCAGATATCAAGAAACAAACCATCTTTAATCCATTGCGATTGAATTCCATTCTCCAATCGTTTATTCAAAACACGTTCAAAGTCATAAAGTGGTTCAATGAGTTGGTGATTGAGGCTGCCCTCCAGTGTTCCAAAAATAAAATTGAAATTATCTTTTCTCGCTTTCAGCGACAAGGTTGGTACTGTCTGTGAATAATTTGTGTTACCAAAATCCTTTTGCAGATAGACTCCGGCATCAAGTCGTACATTTTTGCTGATGTGGTAAGACAAGTATGGATTGAGTTGATAGCCAAACAACGTGTAGCCATCAATGGTAGTATTAAAATATTCATTGTTTTTTCCGAAGCCAAGAAAATGCAAACCGAGAAAGAGCTTACCAGAATCAGCAGGCTCTAGCGCCATGCGGTTTTCGAATGCTTTGTTATTAAGTTGAGCATGCACTTGAAAAGTCTGGAAGCCAAAAAAAATAATCAATAAAAACCGATATATTTTAGATTCAATTTTTGGCATGCGAATCAAAACTTTTATTTGCCAAGCAAGATACTTCGTCAATCTTGAACCATCAAAACTGTTAAAACAAAGCAATTGAGAGCATTCACAATCTGATGTTATTTTAACTAACATTCACACAATTCAATACCTGGAAAAATACCTCTCAAAAAAAAGCCTTTTTTAGTGAATTGCCTGACAACTAGTGTCACGCTTTACTAAACTATTTTTTAATTTGAAGGTGTATGTCGTAATTTGAACCATCTTGAATTTGTAACTATTATACAGCTATATGAGTGACGCGAAAGAAAAATTAAAAGCCCTGCAATCAACCCTCGACAAGTTAGAAAAGACTTATGGAAAGGGGACGATTATGAAATTAAGCGATGAGAAGGTGATGGATGTTCCTGTCATTTCTACGGGCTCGCTTGGATTAGACATTGCCCTTGGCATTGGGGGAATTCCGAAAGGAAGAGTGACAGAAATTTATGGACCTGAATCTTCCGGTAAAACAACTTTAACGATGCATTGCATTGCCGAAGCTCAGAAAAAAGGAGGCCTTGCAGCTTTCATTGATGCAGAACACGCTTTTGACAAATCATACGCTGAACGTTTAGGCATCGACACTGAGAATCTTCTGATATCGCAACCTGACAATGGTGAACAAGCTCTTGAAATTGTTGATCATTTAATTCGTTCTGGTGCAATTGACATTATCGTTATCGACTCTGTTGCAGCCCTGGTTCCTAAAAGCGAATTAGAAGGTGAAATGGGTGATAGCAAAATGGGATTGCAAGCCCGTTTGATGTCACAAGCTTTGAGAAAATTAACCGGAACAATTGCCAAGACAGGTTGCGCCTGTATCTTCATCAACCAGTTGCGTGAGAAAATTGGTGTTATGTTCGGTAACCCGGAAACAACTACTGGTGGTAATGCTTTGAAATTCTACGCTTCAGTACGTTTAGATATTCGTCGTATTGGACAGATTAAAGAGTCTGCTGATGACATTACCGGTAACCGCGTTAAAGTGAAGGTTGTTAAGAACAAAGTAGCACCTCCATTCAAGGTTGTTGAATTCGATATCATGTATGGCAAAGGTATCTCAAAGGCTGGCGAAATTATTGACCTTGGTGTAGAACTTGAAGTGGTTCAGAAATCGGGATCATGGTTCTCATACAATGGAAATAAATTAGGACAAGGCCGTGACGCCGTAAAACAATTGATTGAAGACAACCCAGAGTTAATGGAAGACCTGGAAAACAAAATCAAAGAGAAAATTGCCGGACCCGATGCGAAGAAGGTTCTTGTTGAAGAGAAAGAGTAAATCTCTCTCAAACTGAAATAAAAAAGACGTTAGCCAATGACTAACGTCTTTTTTTATGTCTTATCAGGAATGAAATACAAATTAAGCCCGTATTGCTGCAACAGGATCCAGTCTGGCAGCCATGGCAGCAGGAACAATTCCGGCAATAAGACCAATAACCGACGACACTGTTAAACCCAGCACAATATTTTTAATGGTGAGCACTACAACCAGATCACCCATAGGAATAAATGTAATAAGGTAGACAAAGAATAATCCGGCGAGTCCGCCAATCAGGCTTAAGAAGATTGCCTCAAACAAAAACTGGAACAGGATAAAGAAGTTCTTTGCCCCTATCGATTTTTGAAGACCAATTATAGAAGTTCTTTCTTTAACTGATACGAACATAATGTTGGCAATACCAAAGCCACCAACAAGTATGGAGAATCCTCCGATGATCCAGCCTGCAACGCCAATAACATCAAATATCCCGGTTACAACATTAGCAATCGCCTCAGGTCTGTTCATAGCAAAGTTGTCTTTTGTGGTAGGACGCAATCCACGTTTCGACCTAAGCATGCCCCGGATTTCATTTTCCAACATAACCAAACCAACGTCACTGTCTTTGCCCTTAACACCTATTCTTGAGGTTAATTCAAATGGCTCACCGGTACCTGTCTGGTAAAGTTTTCGAAATGAATTATAGGGGATAATGGTGGCGTAATCTTTACTCGGAGTGCCTAAGAAGCTTTGCCCTTCTTTTTTAATAACACCAATGACCACGTATTTAAAATCTTTAACTTTTATTGTCTGGCCAATAGGGTCTCCATCATTTGGGAATAAGGCTTTGGCTACTTCATAACCTATTACTGTAACATTTCTACCACGTTCTACCTCATCAAAATTAAAGTAGCGGCCTTTCTCTATATTAACTTCAAAGATATCGTCATAGCCGTGACCACCTCCCACTAACCGTACTTGCCCAATGCTATTGCTCCCTCTTTTTACAACTGAATTTCCTTTGCTTGCAAAAATGGCTATGCCATTCTGGTATTTTAAGTTGGCTTGAAGGTATTTATACTCATTAAAAGAAGCATTAGGGCGCTGCCAGAAATCCCACCAGCGGTATTCGCCATCGGCATCAGCTGTGAAAGGCCATTTTTCGAGATAGATAACGCCTGTGCCCAGGAAATTAAGACTGTCTTTGATATTCTTTTCCAGTGAGTCAACAATAGTCAGTACTGAAATAATGGCAAAAATCCCTATTGTAACCCCAAGAAGCGATAAAATGGTGCGTAATAAATTAGATTTCAGAGCTCGCCATGCAAAGCGAAAGCTTTCAAAAATGAGGTTTAATGTCTTCATCTCGCTTTTAAACGGAGTTTACAATGCTGGGTTAGTCGCCTGAAAGGCAATTAAAATTACTGTATTAAGACTCATTTCGGTAGTTTTTTGTTACAGCCTTTAAAATCCGCCTTTCCTGTTCGCAAATCATAAATATTGCCTTATTTTTGCAACCTTATTTAAAAATACCCTTGATTGGGCAAGTCTTGCACTTATAATTATGAAGCTATCCGAATTCAAATTTGAACTCCCACAAAACCTGATTGCATTAAGACCCGCCGAGAATCGTGACGAATCACGATTAATGGTTGTGCATAAGGATAGTGGTAAAATTGAACATAAAATATTCAAGGACGTTGTTGAGTACTTTGACAAAGGCGATGTTCTGGTTGGTAATGACACAATGGTATTTCCTGCACGTCTTTATGGACGTAAAGAAAAGACCGGAGCCAAAATTGAAGTTTTCTTATTGCGTGAGCTTAATGCCGAAATGCACCTTTGGGATGTGTTGGTAGACCCAGCCCGTAAAATACGCGTTGGTAACAAACTCTACTTTGGCAATGGCGATTTAGTAGCCGAAGTTATTGACAACACCACGTCACGTGGCCGCACGATCCGCTTTCTTTTTGATGGCGATTCTGAAGCTTTTGATAAAGTTGTTGAAACATTGGGTGAGACTCCACTTCCTAAATACATCAAACGCAAAATCGAAGCGGATGATAAGGAGCGTTTCCAAACTATCTATGCTAAGAATAAAGGTGCAGTGTCAGCTCCAACAGCAGGTCTTCACTTTACACGCCAGTTATTGAAACGCCTTCAGATAAAAGGTGTTGAGCTTTCATACATCACACTACACATTGGCTTAGGCACATTCAGACCTGTAGATGTTGAAGATCTTACCAAGCACAAGATGGATTCAGAAAACTTCATTGTTGGTAATGATGTGGTGAC
>DATJHZ010000607.1:0-5049 GCA_035493595.1 Cyclobacteriaceae bacterium
TGATATCCTGTATCTGAGCAAAACCAGAAGTGGTGAGCAAAATAAGAACGCTAAAAAGAACCCGACCTCTGTTCACATCACTGATGACTAATTATTTACGATTTCAGATTTACGAAGTATGAATTATTAATAAATCCAATAACTATTTACTTTTCATTATTGCTTTTGCTCAGCATACGAAAACACAAGTGGCTTTGTAACCTGCTCTTTAAGCAACGCTATTTTCAACACCTCATCAACGGAATTAACGTAATGAAATTTCAGTCCCTTCAAATAATGTTTTTCAATCTCCTCAATATCACGTTGATTTTTAGAACTCAATACAAGCTCTTTAATACCACTACGCTTTGCGGCTAATATCTTTTCTTTAATACCGCCTACTGGCAACACTTTACCGCGCAACGTTATCTCACCCGTCATGGCCAGATTTTCTTTCACCTTGCGCTGTGTAAAAATAGAAGCCAGCGATGTCAACATTGTTATACCTGCTGATGGTCCATCTTTAGGTACAGCCCCTGCTGGTACGTGCACATGCAAATCGTATTGTTGAAACGCACGGTTGTCAATATGCAATGAATCAGCATTTGACTTGAGATAGGATAACGCAGCTACCGCTGACTCTTTCATCACATCACCCAGTTGACCAGAGATCGTCAATGCTCCTTTACCTTTGCTCAGGCTCGATTCTACAAATAAAATCTCTCCACCTACCTGCGTCCATGCAAGACCGGTTACAACACCGGCCATGTCATTACCCTGATAGAGTTCTTCATCAAAGATTTCAGCGCCTAATACTTTTCTTATCTGCTCTTCGGTAATTACTTTTTCAAAAGGCTCTTCCATAGCGACCGACTTGGCAATGCTGCGCACAACAGTACCAATCTTTCGCTCCAGGCTTCGCACACCAGACTCACGTGTATAGCTGCTGATTATTCTAGCAATGATCTCTTTGGATAATTTTATATCTGAACTTTTAAGTCCATGTTCCTTAAGCTGTTTCGGAACTAAGTGCTTGGCTGCAATCTCAACTTTTTCTTCTTGCGTATAGCCGGTAACTTCAATGATCTCCATTCTGTCTCGCAACGCGGGATGAATGGTGTCTAATGAATTAGCTGTAGCAATGAATAACACTTTGGAGAGATCATATTCTACCTCCAAGTAATTATCACCAAACGTGCTGTTCTGTTCAGGATCTAGAACTTCGAGCAATGCAGATGATGGATCGCCACGAAAGTCAGATTTAACTTTATCAATCTCATCCAGAATGTAAACCGGATTTGATGAACCTGCCTTCTTAATGTTCTGAATAATTTTACCAGGCATCGCACCGATATAGGTTTTACGATGTCCGCGTATCTCAGCCTCATCATGCACACCGCCTAACGACATGCGTACATATTTACGATTCAATGCCTTGGCGATTGAACGACCTAATGAAGTTTTACCAACACCAGGAGGACCATATAAACATAAGATCGGTCCCTTCATGTCTTTCTTCAACTTAAGAACAGCGAGGTACTCCAGAATGCGAGTCTTCACTTTCTCCAAACCAAAATGATCATGATCAAGAATTTTCTTGGCCTTCTTTAAATCGAAGTCATCATCAGTAAATGAATTCCATGGCAAGTCGAGCATCAGCTCAACATAGTTCATGGCAATAGGATAATCTGGTGCTGCAGGATTAATGCGCAGCAGCTTATCAAGTTCTTTATTGAAATGTTCTTTTACTGTCTTTGACCATTTCTTGGTGTCACTTCGTTTACGAAGATTTTCAACCTCCTTTTCAGGACCATCATAACCCAACTCATCCTGCAATACTTTTATTTGCTGACGGAGAAAGTAATCACGCTGTTGTTGATCAATATCGGTATGAACACGTTTCTGAATTTCGTTCTTCAACTCCAGCATCTGTATGTCTTTCAACATAAACTGAAGAAGCAACGTACCCCTGTCTGAAATATTCTGCGTCTCCAGAATCTTCTGCTTATCGGCTACATCAACATTAAGATTTGACGACAGGAAGTGAATGAGAAACGACATGCTTTTGATATTATCCAAAGCAACGTGCGCCTCCTGGGGAATCTCAGGATTCAACTTTAATATTTTGAAAGCAGAGTCTTTCAGTGTTTGAACCAACGCCTTGGCTTCTTTACCGCTATTGGCAAGGGGTTCTACCTGCAATTCTACGCGAGCGGTCAGGTACGGTTCTTCCTGTACAAACTCCGTTACATTGAAACGATTTTTGCCTTGAATAATAATGGTTGTATTTCCATCAGGCAGCACCAGCATTTTAATAATGCGAGCCACCGTACCGGTACGATACAATTCTTCGACAGTAGGTTCTTCGGCTTGCGAATTCTTCTGGGCCACCACGCCAATAATGCGGTTTCCCTGGTAAGCTTTCTTTACCAGCTTGATGGATTTTTGGCGCCCTACCGTAATGGGTATCACCACTCCTGGAAAAAGGACGGTATTTTTAATGGGGAGAATGGATAGTTCCTCTGGCAGATCTTCTGGCTTTAAATCAGACTCCTGTTCGGGATTTATCATCTGAATTAAATCATCAGACTCCTCTTGTACTAGTTGTATCGGAAATGCTTTAAACATGCTCGTTGAATTTGCCAATTTGGCAAGAATATACCTTTAATGCTAACAAAAGAGTCAGCGCGTTCGTTGGGCAATAGTAATGCCAAGAGAGTTGTAAAAGAAGTAAAATTGTGGCAACTTTAAAGGGTTTGTAATATTTTTTACCAAACAGAGGTTAAGTGAAAACCTACTTTTTAATCTTAATAACTGTATTTTTCCTGTTTTTAACTACCTCACTTTCGGCTCAAAAGCCTAAAGGCAAATTCAAAAAAGGGGGTGTTGTAAAGCTGCAGGATAGCCTGACAACGTACAGCCAATCTGACATATTCGAGTTTCCAAATATCAACAAAGTCAGACACTACCACGACGCTGAAAAAATTAAAAGAATCAAGCAATTAGAGGCCTCCTATGCCGACGCTGAGCTCTATCCAGAGTTACGTGCCTATGTTAAGAACTTCGGCATTGAAAATTTTTCCGCAAACACGTCTCTGATCTGGAAACTGGCCAAGCTTTCGAAGAAATATGGACAGCCCGGTGAAGACATTCTGCTCTATAAACTGGCCCTGAAACATAACCATCGCGACATAGACGGAAAGTTAATTCAAAGCGAGTCGGATTCTATTTCGAAAAAGGAAATGAATTATGTTCCACTCACCTATTATTATGAACTGGTAAACTATCGCAAAGAAATAGATACACTTCAACCTCCGCATGGTGTGTTGCTCAATATGGGCGAGTGGATTAACTCTACAAAAGCTGACTATGCTCCAACCATTGGCAACATTGATACGCTATTACTGTTTACATCAAAACGAAATGCCAATTTACAGAGCATCGAAAAAACTTATAATGAAGATATTTTCTTCACTACAAAATTTAATGGTCAGTGGATGGAGGCACAGCCCTTCAAAACGATCAACACAAAATACAATGAAGGTTCTGCGTGCTTGAGCAAAGACGGCAAATACTTATACTTTGCTCGCTGCAACTCACCTGAATGCTTTGGTAATTGTGATCTTTTTGTATCGGAACGAAAAGAAGATAACACCTGGGGCATACCTCATAATCTTGGAAAAAACATCAACACCATTTCCTGGGATTCACATCCATCATTGTCTCACTCGGGTGATACATTATTCTTTGCTTCCGATCGCATTGGTGGCTTCGGACTCTCTGATATTTATTTCAGCGTAAAGGATGAGAAGGGCGCGTGGCAACCAGCACAAAACATTGGGCCCATCGTTAACACAAGAGGCAGTGAAGTAAGTCCGTTCTATCATCACAAGTTTAATGTTCTGTACTTCAGCTCTAATGGTCAGCCGCTAAACTTTGGCGACTTCGATATTTATAAATCATACAAGCAAGGCAAGGCATGGGGTGAGCCAAAGAATATTGGTCCGCTTGTAAACGGAATTGGAAGTGAATATTATTTCACGATCGATTCGGAATCAAGTCAGCTTTATTATGCACGATCAGCGGAAGACAACATCAGCAATCTTGATCTGAATTCGTTTCCCGTACCTATGGAAGCACAGCCTGAAGCGGTGGTAACACTTAAGGGAACACTCATCAATTCGCAAACCAAGAAGCCGATGAAAGGTATTGTGTCTGTCATTGATCTTGACAAAGGCGTTGAAGTTGCTCCTAAATTTATCAGAGAAGATGGGTCGTTTGATTTTAGTCTGATCAACAAAAGAAATTATTTATTGATCATTCAGGGTGATGATTTCTTTCGTATAGAAGAACTCTTCTTCATGGATGGCGATATGGAGATCAACAAAGAAACAGAACCCATTGAAAGCAAGATTGCATTCAAGTCGCTTGAGTTTGAAAATGGCAAAGCCGATATACTCCCATCCATGCACAGCGACATGGACAAGCTTGCCAATTTCATGATTGATCACCCCAGCTTTAAACTAAATATCTCTGGCCATACCGATTCGCAAGGAAAAGAAGACGCCAACCTGCGCCTGTCACAAGCACGTGCTGATGCTATCAAAGCCTACCTCATCTACCAGTATAAAATTGATTCGGCACGCATTGAAGCTCACGGTTATGGAAGCTCAAAACCTATCGTTGAAGGAGAAGACGATGACAACGCCAGGAAATTAAACCGACGGGTTGAGTTTGATATTTCGAGATGATGTTTGATAGTTAATCATTTAAAAAACTACCTGTCATTCAATAATTAAATCGCGCTACAGTAATCTTATCTACAAAAATCCTTAGCTTATGTACGCTGCTTATTTTTTATCTTTTAACAAAAAATAATAACTTGCGCCCATATTGAGTTTCAACCTTCTTAAGGTGGCTCTACGTCTTACCGTGACGATGACTTAACATCTTTGTTGGGAAAAAACGGCATTCAATCTAAAAGATTAATGCTATGCGTTTTTTTCTATTCATCTTAATCAGGCAGAAAATCCCGCCATAATTCTCACTGCACTTTCGTACTCCATTCGA
>DATJHZ010000608.1:0-6636 GCA_035493595.1 Cyclobacteriaceae bacterium
GAGACCAGTGCCAGTACAATACATTTTGATTATCTTTTCTGTACCAGTCCCACTCAATGTCGTTCCACAGAACATTAATTCTGTCGATCAATGCACTCTCAGTTGCATCCGATGATTTTAAATATTGTCTGAAGGTGAGCAAGCCTTGCATCAGGAATGAAGTCTCTACCAGATCACCACCATTATCTTTTGTACTAAAAGGAATTACTTTTCCTGTGCTTCCATTAATCCAATGCGACCATGCACCGTGAAATCTGTCAGCCTTTTCCAGGAAGGTGAGAATTTTATCAAGACGTTGAACGCCTTCTTCTCGTGTTATAAAATTTCTTTCTATGCCAACAACAATTGACATGATCCCAAAACCTGAACCTCCACTAGTGACAACATCACCAGAGCCAATACGCTCACGTGCCATGCCACTGTTGGGTTCTGCATAGTCCCAGAAGTATTTGAAAGTCTGATGTTGAATCAGGTCTAACAAGACACTATCAGATATTGTGGGGAATTTATCGGAGGGATCTATTTGTGTAACGAGTTTGATCGTTATTGGACTGCCGAATTCCAAATCAGAAACAGACATTAATTTGGGAGATATAGCGATGGAATATTTATTCCAATAGCCAAGAGAATTATTTGGCTCGATGGTTAATGTGCTGTCGCCATTCGAAAAAGTAATTGAGAGTGATACTGACCCGGTTGTTCCGTTCATTATAATATTATCCTGTGCAGATTGGTGATCTATTTTATCAGAGAATGAAAAAACAATCTGCGGTGTAATTGAAGCATTAGGATAATTGAAGCCTGAATTTTTACCATCAACCTCAATAGTAGTTATTGTGAAATTTTTAGGCCCAACAGGTTGGGGCTCTGTATTTTCTTTTTTACATGAATTTTCATTGATGCAAATAGATAAGAACACAAGTATGTGATACCACTTCATTATTTAAATCCATTAAAAAAGTAATAAGGGTGCGAGATTTTCGCACCCTCAAAAAAATTATCTGCCTGCAAGTTCAAGAGCGTAAAGTGAACCAATTTCGAGTTCAGATAGAGCCTTACTATATACTCTGATTTCATCTACGCTACCAGTAAGTTTTCCTTGCCAGCCTTGTACGCTGGAGTTAGGGAAGCCTGTATATGCATTAGGAAATCCGCCAATTAATACCTGAGTTGGAACTGGGCTCACTATAACACCTATTCCGACATCACCATCTTTTCTATTTCTAAAATTATTATTTGATACTCTTACACCGTTGGCATATAGATCTATATTAGATCCAACTCCGTCATAAACCATGACATAGTGTACCCACTTATTAGTTCCTTTAACAGTTTGGAAATCTGTACCTCTTACACCATAATCATTTATATTATCTCCACCTCTTCTATTTGCTGTCGAATATGTAGAGAAAGAAGAATGCAATACCAATGTGTCATCTTTGGTAGTAGGCTTATTGGTTTCTGTGTACATATTAACTGGTCCTGTATTCCAATCTGTTTGGGCTTCTGTCGATTGGGTGATTGCAAAAATTGATTGAGTACTATCACTTCCCGTATTATCTACATTAATCCATGCACTTACAGTAACACTTGGAAATGCATTTGCAGCACTCAATTTTGTAATAGTCGGGAATAGTAAGTAACCTTTCGCTAATTTTAATGCTTGTCCCTTAACGCCTGTTGCAAAAGAATTTCCTTTAGATACAGACGGTGCAGTACTGGATATAGATTCATTTGTAGTTCCATCAAATGTCCAATAGGCAAGAAGGTTATCTGAAGCAACATCTCCTGCCTTATCGTAACCATTAATAGCCGGAAGCTTACTGTCACTTTTGGAACAGCCTTGATATACAAGGGCAGCTAATAACACGGCTCCTGTGAGTAAATAATTGATTTTAGTTTTCATTTTCTTGAATTTAATTTGGAGTGAAAAAATTGATTTAGTTTTTTAGTATTGATTAAATAAAACTTATGGATTAGTAATTAGGGTTCTGCGTTAGTTGATAACCGCTTAATATTATTTGAGAATTTGGTATCGGTAATAATTCATTTTTATCTTCAACAAAATTCGCTTTTCCCGCAGCATGCATAACCGTAGCGGCTCTTCCTTGTCTGACAAGGTCCCAAAAACGATCATTCTCCATGGCAAATTCTATATGTCTTTCTTGCCACACATCATTGATCGTCACATTACTTATATCTGCAAGATTTGCACGTGCTCTAATCTGATTTACAGCACCTGATGCATCACCTTGACCTGTATTGATAGAAGCTTCTGCATACATTAGTAACACATCTGCATATCTTAGTATGTGCACATTTTTAGGTCTGTCTTTATCACCTGTTACGGCATACTTTTCATTTTTAACACTCGTATATGCCTTATAGTTGTAATAAAGATTCTGAACTGAATCTGAACTTGGAAGACGACGATCATCCCACAATATTGTGCCCTTATGCAAACCTGAATTGTCAATAAAAATTATGGTAGCATCTTTTCTAACATCTCCAGGTTCATAGGAATTAATCAAGCTTAGAGATGGATCATTAAAGCCCCATCCTAGATCATCCCATCCTCCTTTACCTCCAACTCGAGGTCCCTGACAAACTGTGTAATTATCAATTTTCAGATTCTCATTATTAAAGCTGCCAGTTTGGATTTCAAATATCGATTCTTCATTATTATCACCTGCTTGCCTCCAGAGTGTAGCATAATCGCTGGCAAGAGCATACTCACCAGAAGTAATAACTTCATTTGTTAAAGTGTAAACTTTATCCCACTGTCCTCTGTACATATACACTTTAGCCAACATTGCTTGTGCCGCGCCTTTATTTGCATGGCCTACTGATGATACTGATTTTAATGGAAGGACATCAATTGCATATTGCAAGTCTCTAATAATACTATCATATACAACAGATACTGGGGCTCTTCTTACAAATGTTGTGTCGGTGTCAGCATCTTTCACATCTTTAGGTACTCTTAACACTAAGGGTACTCCACCAAACATTCTCACAAGATTAAAATATAAATACCCGCGGATAAACCTCACTTCACCTCGAAGCTTTTTCAATTGTAAAGAATCAATTGTAGTGGAAGCTGCTAACGCGGCAAGTGCTTGATTGGAAGCACCGATACCATTATAGTGTCCGCTCCAGATTGTTTCGCAAAATTTATTTGTAGGCGTTATGGTGAAATTGTCTATATCGCCAACCGGAACAAGTTGGTCACTCGCAGTACTGCCCTTATCAGCGTCATCTGATATAATATTTGTCAATGAAATAAAAGCAAATCCATGAATATCACCGTTGCCGAAACAATCGCCTTGTGTTAAACTGTTGTAAACTCCGGTAACAAGCTTTTGTGCCAATTGAGGATCAGCATCAATTGTCTCACCACCTTGCACTTTTACATCTAGAAAATCACTGCACGATGAAAGCAGAAGCAGCATAACCAAAAAAGAATAACGAATTATTGATGACTCTTTCATTTTTTTACAATTTGATTCTGTCATTAATTAAAATCCTACATTAACACCAATTGCAACTGTTCTTGTGGTTGGATAAGAGCTTAACTCAATACCGGCGTTAACAACATCTCCAGGTAACTCCGATGTAAAACCACTGTATTTCTTATATGTGAATAAATTTTGCGATGTAATAAACATTCGCATCGTTGATATACCCACTTTTTTCAACAGGTCTTTTTGCAGCGTATATCCAATCGTAAAATTGTTTATTCTTAAAAAAGATCCTGACTCTACGTAATACGTTGACGCAAGTTGATTACCAGTATTTGCTGCAGGTTGTGATTGTGTATGGTTAGAAGGTGTCCATCGATTATATACAAGGTCTCTTTCAACGTTGTCAGTTCCAGAAACTCTTACAGCTCTTTTCCCATTGTAGACTTTGTTTCCTACATTTCCATATATACTAAGGTTAAAATCCCATCGCTTGAAATTGACACCTATATTCATTCCGAAATATGCAACAGGCTGATATGATCCGGCAAAGACGTGGTCTTTACTATCGATAACACCGTCACCATTTAAATCGAGATACTTGAAGTCACCTGGGCGTGCCGTTGGCTGAATTATTTTTCCTTCTTTATTCGTATAGGCTGCTACTTCTGAATCGGAATTGAATACACCTATTTGTTTTAAAACATAAAAACTTCCAACGGGATGCCCTACATCAGAATATGTTACAAATCCTTGGGACGCTCCTATACCTCCACCTTGTATTGGTGAACCGCCATTAAGAGCTACAATATTGTTTTTATTAAATGTAACGTTGCCTCCGATGGTATAGGAAAGATTGTCTGAAATCCTATCCTTCCAGTTAAGTGAAATTTCTATTCCTTTATTTTGGATAATACCCGCATTGGTTAATAGAAGGTGATCCAGGTCGTAAGCCTTGGTTGCAAAGAGTGGTTTATCAATCAATGCGTTTACAACTTTTTTATTATAGTAATTAATTTCACCTGTCAACTTGGATTGAAGAGCAGAGAATTCAATTGCAACATCATATT
This sequence comes from Cyclobacteriaceae bacterium, assembly GCA_035493595.1. GTDB lineage: Bacteria > Bacteroidota > Bacteroidia > Cytophagales > Cyclobacteriaceae > DATCRE01. The sequence goes on from DATJHZ010000608.1 coordinate 4,532, forward strand.
CTTCTGTATCTTCCCATGTGATTTTAGAGTCCTTAAACTGATTAATCTGTGCGCCGTTGGTAGCATTTGATTTGCTCCCATTAAAAGCATAGGGTAAATTCAGGGCAACGGTTTGGGTAAAGGAATCAGTAGGAATCTGATCATTACCAACTCGCCCATAAGAAGTTCTCAATTTCAAGAAATCAAATATTTCTTGCCCCTGCATAAATCCTTCTTTGCTGATAATCCAACTCAGACCAACAGATGGATAATCTTGCCAACGATTAATTAGTGGTAATCTTGAGCTTCCATCTCTCCTAAAAGTCGCCGTCAGAAGATATTTGCCGGCATAAGCATAATTCAATCTCGCCAGGTATGATCTTCGCGCCCATCCATCACCACGTCCATCGTTCTGTGAAGTATTTGCATCTCCAACACTTATATACCAAAGATTGGGATCAGCAGGTACATCTTTCCGATAGGCAGAAATCCAGGTTTGATTATATCTCTCCATTGTTGTACCAGCCAAAAATGTAATATCATGATCTCTAATTTTCTTTGAGAAGGTGACAGTATTATCCCACACCCAACGAAACGTTTGAGTATTTTTTATATTCAGGTTACTATTGTTGTTATATTGGTTTCCACCTGCTATTACAAATGTTTTTTCATCATTTGTGAATTGGTAATTATAGATGCGATTTAAAGAACTCCTCAAGTCACCACCAATAGATGATCGAATCGTGAGCCAGGAGACTGGTCGAACTTCTGTAAAAGCCGATCCTTGAAATCTGTTCTCTTTAACCCTTACATTGTTGTCCTTCAGATCCAGTAATGGATTTCCTACGTTTTGATAAGTAGATGTATTTCCATACTTACCATTTACGATACTTGGGATAATGGGTGCCGCGCGATAAGCGTCATTATAAACGGAACCAATATTTCCGTATGCATCGATATCAAGATTTCCAAAACTATTTTGATTAATGCTATTACTAAAGGAAGACAATAAACCAAACTTAATATTCTTCGTAACCTGATATTCTTCATTAAGTCGCAGAGTCAATCTCTTAAAACTATTATCAATCACTATTCCCTGATCGTTTAGATAACCGATGTTTAACAAGTGTGTAACTTTATCAGTACCCCCCGATAGTGTAAGGTTGTGACTTTGCTCCAGTGCATTTCTCAAAATAGTTTTATACCAATCGGTATTATAGGAAGATGCTGGAGGAATGATGCCTGTTGCAGCCTGTGAATAATTTTGATACTCAGCTGCATTTGCCATTTTTACCAAATTTGAAGCTTGGCGAAATCCGATATTATTATTGTAATTAACTTTTAGTGCACCGTTAGATCCCTTTTTGGTTGTAATGATAATTACACCATTTGCACCACGTGAACCGTAAATGGCCGCTGCAGAAGCGTCCTTCAAGATGTTCATATCAACAATATCAGCCGTGTTTATGTTTGAAATGTCGTCTGTCAAGACTCCATCAACAACATATAATGATGTGGTACCCGCCATAGTAGTCCCCACTCCTCGAATACGTATTTGAGGCGATGATCCTGGCTGTCCGCTACTTATAATCTGTACACCTGCAACTTTACCCTGAATTGCCTGGGTAGCAGTAAGAACAGGTTGTCTCGTTAGTTCTTCGCCCTTAACATTTGCTGTTGCACCTGTCACATCACTTTTCTTCTGGGTACCATAGCCTACCACTACAATTTCTTCTAACTCCTTCGAATCAGTTTCCATCTGAATATTGATCGAGGTCTGATTACCAACTTTTACACTCTGACTCTTATAGCCTATAAAACTAAAGACCAGCACATCCTCAGGGGCTACCTCCAGCGAGTAAGCGCCTTCAATGTCGGTTGTAATTCCTTTGGTTGTTCCCTGGACAACGATGTTAACCCCGGGGAGTCCGCTACCGTCTGCCGCATCGGTTATTTTGCCCGTAATAATGTGGGTTTGGGCAAAAGCTAACGTGCTGACCAGTAATGTGAAAAGCAGTAAAATTCTTCTCTTCATAATGCCTATTGCGATACAGTTTTTTATTGATTTTATGCACCGTTCGCATAGTGAAGTTTGGATTTGTCAAGCTTAAAATGGAATTTTTTAG
>DATJHZ010000609.1:0-8605 GCA_035493595.1 Cyclobacteriaceae bacterium
CTCTCATATTAAAGCCATCTTCTTTGATGTTGATGGAGTTCTTACGAACGGTAAAATTATTTATGACGATACCGGGAAGGAAATAAAACATTTTAATGTTAAGGACGGACAGATTGTTGGCTACCTGAAAAAAGCTGGTATCATCGTCGGTGCTATTTCAGGACGTGAGACCGCTACTGTCACCAAACGAATGGCTGAGTTGAAAGTAGATTTTTGTCATCAGGGTATTGTTGACAAAGGATCGGTCTTTGAAAAACTTATTGAGCACTATAAGTTAAAGCCCCGCGAAGTTGCTTTTATTGGTGATGATATAAACGACTTTCCTGTTTTTAAAAGAACAGGATTTAGTGTATGCCCTGCTGATGCGCTGGATTATGTAAAAGAAGTTGTTGATCTGGTTACGTTTGCCAAAGGTGGCTCCGGTGTGCTACGCGAAGTGGCAGACCTCGTGTTATCAGCAAGAGGAGAGATGGAGAAAATATTGAAAAGTTAATAAACAGTACAAATGGAAATATTTAAAAATAAAATAAACGTTACAGACAAGATTACACTGGGTGGTGATAAAATGGTTTTGTTTGCGGGCCCATGTGCAGCAGAGAGTTTCGACATCTGTTTTGAAACAGGAAGCAAAGTGAAAGAACTTTGTGCTAAGCTCGGAATTGAATACGTTTTTAAATCATCATTTGATAAAGCTAATCGTACTTCATCAGGATCGTATCGTGGTCCGTCTAAAGAAGGTGGACTTGAAATATTATCACGCATTAAAAAAGAACTTCATGTTCCCATTGTTACTGATGTTCACGAATCGTATCAGTGTGCTGAAGTTGCTGAAGTTGCAGATGTATTGCAGATCCCGGCATTTCTTTGCCGCCAAACAGATTTACTAAAGGCTGCTGCGCGTACAGGCAAAGCAGTTAAAGTAAAGAAGGGTCAGTTTATGGCACCTGAAGATATGAAGTATGCTGTTGATAAAGTAAGAGGAGAGGGTAATGAAAAAGTATTTCTCACAGAACGCGGTGCGAGTTTTGGCTACCATACGTTAGTGGTGGATATGCGCTCACTTCCCATCATGCGTCAATACACGCCTGTTATTTTTGATGTGACCCATTCAGTACAACAACCAGGAGGTAAGGGGGGATCATCTGGCGGCCAACGAGAATTTGCGCCATTTCTTGCCCGTGCCGCCGCGGCTGCGGGAGTTGATGGATTCTTTATTGAAACACATCCTAATCCTGAAAAAGCGTTAAGCGATGGTCCTAATATGATTCCGCTCCATGAGATGGAAGCATTCCTGACCATGATTAAAACATATTGGGATTTGGGAAAGAAATCCTTTCAATTATAATTCAAACGATTCAAATTCAGAGATTTGAAAAGGATTCAAGCATGGTCTTGAATTCTTTTTCATACAATATCTATGAGATTGGTAGATTTTAAATAGAATTACTATCTTTGCCCCTCAAAAAAATGATATCTTCAATTTTCAACACAAGCAGATTTATGAATTCCACCAAATTTAAAAATCTTTTGCTCGTCGGTTTCCTTACAGTATTGACATTTGTAACGATCCTTGGCTGCGGAGGGAAAAAAGATTCCACCACAGATGGCGCATCTGGAAAACTTGAAGGTACTATTTCACTTTCTGGTGCCTTTGCACTTTATCCTTTGGCCAACAAATGGGCTGAAGAATTCAACAAGACCTATCCTGATGTTCGTTTTAATATTTCTGCAGGTGGAGCAGGTAAAGGTATGGCAGATGCATTGGCTGGAGCTGTTGATCTGGGAATGATTTCCAGAGAGATTAAAGATGAAGAGAAAGCAAAAGGTGCATGGCCTGTTGCTGTAACCAAAGACGCTGTTATTCCTACTATAAGTTCTTCTAATCCTGTGCTCGCTGCATTGAAAGAGAAAGGATTAACAAAAGAAGAATTCAGAAAAATTTTCATCACAGCTGAACTTAAAACCTGGGGTCAGGCTATTGAAACAAGTGCTCCTGAAAAAATAAATGTCTATTCACGTTCTGATGCATCAGGTGCTGCAGCTACATGGGCTCAATACCTTGGTGGTAAAGAACAGGATGAGTTAAAAGGTATTGGTGTTTTTGGTGATCCGGGTCTGGCTGATGCCGTGAAGAAAGATTTCAATGGTATTGGTTTCAATAACGTGATTTATGTATTCGATATAAATTCAAAAGCCAAATATCCAGGCATTGAAGTTTTGCCTATCGATGTTAATGGCGATAATAAAATAACGGCTGAAGAACAATTTTACGGCGATATGAATCAACTCGTTGCTGCTATTGGTGACGGTCGCTATCCTTCACCTCCTGCACGTGAATTGTATTTTGTTTCGAAAGGCAAACCTCAAAGTGAGGCCGTAAAGATATTTCTTAGCTGGGTGTTAAACGAAGGTCAAAAGTTCGTGATAGAAACAGGATATATTCAACTGCCTGCCGACCGCCTAAAAACCGAAGTTGAAAAACTGAAGTAATGCGGCTTACCCGAACTCTAAAAGAATATACTGCCGGCACCTGGACCTTATTTTCTGTTGGTGTTGTTTTGTTAATGCCTCTATTGTTGGGTATAGGTATTGCTCTTAAAGCATTGCCAATATTTGAACATGTTACGTTAACAGAAATGCTTACATCAGGTGAATGGCAACCATCATCTGGTAAGTTTGGGTTCCTTCCTTTTATTGTCAGTTCATTAGTTGTCACAGCCATCGGCTTGATCCTGATGATTCCCTTTGGTTTGTTACCAGCTATTTACCTAACTCAATATGCGCCACCCAGAACGCTTAAGGTGATGCGCTCTGTTATTGATATTCTTGCAGGTATTCCTTCCGTTATTCACGGCGTATGGGGTGTACTGATTGTTGTTCCTTTAGTATCAGTTTACATAGCACCGATATTTGGTGTGAATACAACCGGCTATACTATTCTGGCTGGTGGTATTGTTCTGGCTATCGCAACTCTGCCCTTTGTTCTTCACATGTTACTGGAAGTTTTTCGTTCCATACCAATGGAATTAAAAGAAGCTTCTTTATCACTTGGTGCTACCTATTGGGAAACCATAAAAAAAGTAGTGCTGAGAAAAGCTTTTCCTGGAATTATTGCAGCCTTTGCACTTGGAGTTTCCAAAGCATTTGGTGAGACCATCGCGGTGTTAATGGTGGTTGGGAATATTGTTCAGTTACCAACCAGCATGTTTGATGCGGGCTACCCGTTACCGGCACTCATTGCAAATAACTATGGTGAGATGTTGTCCATTCCAATGTATGATGCTGCCCTGATGTTTGCTGCCCTGGTTTTATTTATAATCGTATTGATCTTTAATATATTTTCCAGATTGGCCATTCAACGAACAACCCAAAAGTAATTACGCATGAGTAAGAGGGGTAAAATGATTGAGGAAAAATTCTTTAAATACCTGATGGCGGTATTTACTTACAGCCTTATTGGGTTGTTGTTCCTCATCCTTTATGAAATCTTTAAAAAAGGTTTCCCTGCATTATCATGGGATATGATTTCGCAAGTGCCTAAAGGTGGATTTTATTTTGGTAAAGAAGGAGGAATTCTAAATGCTATTGTTGGATCTCTCTACCTGGCATTAGGTGCATCATTATTATCTATTCTGATCAGCTTGCCTGTTGCTATTTTTATTTCTATTTCATTGGTGAAATATGAAAAGTGGCAACACATTATTCGCCTAATCCTTGATTTACTTTGGGGTGTACCGCCGATTGTTTATGGCGCCTTTATGTTCTCCATCATGTTATCATTTGGAATGAAAGCATCGTTGCTGGCGGGTATTATCACCATTGCTTTGTTGATTACCCCTGTTATGATCAGGGCTATGGATGAAGTTCTTCGTAACATCCCGTTAGGACTCCTTGAATCATCATTATCGCTGGGAGCAACCCGATTTGAAACGGCAGTCATATTTTTCAGACAGGCACTTCCTGGTATTGCCACAGCTTTCCTGCTTGGTTTTGCTAAAGGTGTAGGAGATACGGCAGCAGTGTTGTTTACCGTAGGCTATACCGACTATATTCCACGTAGCGTGATGGAGCCTGCGGCTACCTTGCCACTCAGTATTTTCTTTCAATTGAGTTCGCCCATTGAAGAAGTAAAGGCAAGAGCGTATGCTGCCGCTGTTGTGTTAACAGGTATTATACTGATCATCAGTGTTTTTTCCCGATATTTATCGTCCAGAGTTTCTAAAAATACTATATCATGAACGTGGCGCCAGAAGTATTACATACCGATACCAAAAATGTGGCTGCTCCGGCAACCATACTGGACATCAGCAGCCTTTGGGTTTCTCATCATGAACAGCAGATTCTGAAGAACATTAATCTGAAGATTCCGAAAGGAAGGATCACTGCTTTTCTTGGTCCGTCGGGATGTGGCAAAACAACCTTGCTGAAGTCCATTAACCGATTAACAGATTTGCACAGTGGCATGAAGGTCACTGGTAGCATCAAGCTGAATGGAAACGAAATATTAACAGCAGGAAATAATCTTTCTGATCTGCGTCAGAAGATGGGATTGCTTTCACAGCGTCCGTATCCGCTGCCCATGAATATCTTTGACAACATTGCTTTTGGATTGAAGATCCAGGGCATTAAAAACAAAACAGAGATAGCACATCGTGTTGAGAAACATTTGAAACAAGCCGCGATATGGGATGAAGTTAAAGATAGGCTTAAATCTCCAGCTACTAAACTTTCTATCGGGCAGCAACAACGCCTGTGCCTAGCGCGCGGGCTTGCTGTAAATCCTGAAGTGATATTAGCCGATGAACCTACATCAGCACTTGATCCAATCTCCAGTCGTAAGATTGAAGAGCAGTTCCAGGAATTGAAAAATGATTATACGATTATTTTAGTTACTCACATTTTGCGTCAGGCAAAGTGGCTGGCTGATAATATTGTTTTCATGTACATGGGTGCTGTGATAGAACAGGGTAATCCTGATCAGATTTTTAATCACCCACAGAGTGATATTCTTAAAAACTATTTAAGCGACAGTCATTAATATTTAGTTTCAGTGAATCATATTTACCCGATTTCCACCAAAGTCAGTAAAGAGCAGCGCGAGAAACTGTTCAACCAGAAAACAAATCTGATCTGGTTTACAGGTCTGTCCGGTTCAGGCAAATCTACTTTGGCAGTGCAGCTTGAGGCGCAACTTTTTGAGCGTGGTTTTAAAACCTACTTACTCGACGGCGACAACATACGTGCGGGTATTAACAAAGATCTTTCGTTTACCGATGAAGGTCGTGTGGAAAATATCCGCAGAATAGGAGAGGTTGCCAAGCTCATGTTAGACTCTGGTGTGATTGTGCTCTCGGCATTTATCTCACCCTTCAATGCCGATCGTGAGCAGGTGAAAAATATTGTTGGCGCTGATAACTACATTGAAGTATTTGTTGATACGCCAATAGAAGTTTGTGAACAACGTGATGTAAAAGGATTATATAAGAAAGCGCGTGCCGGCGAGATCAAGAACTTTACTGGCATAGATTCTCCTTACGAGAAGCCCGGGAAACCCGATGTCATTGTACCTACTGATAAAATGAGTGTCAATGATTCACTAGATTTGTTGTTGAATTTTGTACTGCCTAGAATTACACTAAAATGAGTCAATACTATTTAAGCCACCTGAAAGAGTTAGAGTCAGAAGCAATTTTCGTGATACGCGAAGTTGTAGCTCAGTTTGAAAATCCCGCCTTATTGTTTTCCGGTGGAAAAGATTCCATCGTGCTGGCATATTTGTCGAAGAAGGCATTTCAACCTGCCAAGATTCCATTCCCGTTAGTTCATATCGATACCGGTCATAATTTTCCTGAGACAATGGTTTACCGCGACTGGCTCGTGAATGAGCTTGGTGTGAGACTTGTTGTAGGTTCCGTTCAAGAAAGTATTGATAGCGGTAGAGTAAAAGAAGAGACTGGTGCAAATGCAAGTCGTAACGCACTTCAAACAGTAACGCTTTTAGATACTGTTGAAAAATATAAATATGATGCAGCCATGGGCGGTGCGCGTCGCGATGAAGAAAAGGCACGTGCTAAAGAAAGATTCTTTTCACACCGTGATGAGTTTGGTCAGTGGGATCCTAAGAACCAACGTCCTGAGCTTTGGAATTTATTTAACGGACGTAAGCAGCAAGGTGAGCACTTCAGAGTGTTCCCAATTTCTAACTGGACAGAGATGGATGTATGGCAATATATCTTTACGGAGAACATTCCTATTCCATCACTTTACTTATCACACGAGCGTGAAGTTATAAACCGTGATGGTGCATTGCTTTCTGTGTCTCCATGGTTAAAGCTCCGTGCGGGAGAAGTTCCTGAGAAGAGAATAGTACGCTTCAGAACGTGCGGCGATATGCCAATTACAGGTGCCGTAGAATCAGATGCAGACACTATTGAGAAAATCATAGAAGAAGTAGCGTCATCAAGAAAGACAGAGCGCGGAACACGTGCTGATGATAAGAGGTCTGAAACAGCCATGGAGGATAGGAAGAAGGCTGGATATTTTTAGAATTTCAAATCTCAGGTTTCGGATTTAAAAAATATCTGAAACCTAACCATTTGAAATAATTTGAACTTGAAATCTGAAATTAAAATGAGTTATACAAAAAATCAACTTTTACGTTTCACCACCGCCGGAAGTGTTGATGATGGAAAAAGTACTTTGATAGGAAGACTTTTATACGATAGCAAATCCATTTTTGAAGATCAGCTTGAGGCCGTTGAGGCATCAAGTGCCAAGAAGGGTTTTGATTATGTGGATCTTTCATTACTTACCGATGGTTTGAAGTCTGAGCGCGAGCAAGGGATTACCATAGATGTGGCGTATCGTTATTTTGCTACACCAAAAAGAAAGTTTATTATTGCTGATACGCCTGGTCATATTCAATACACCCGTAACATGGTGACCGGAGCCTCTACAGCTAACCTTGCCTTGATTCTTATTGACGCCCGTAAGGGATTGATTGAACAGACGTATCGCCATTCATTCATTGCTTCATTGTTGAAGATACCACACATCATTGTTTGTGTGAATAAAATGGATCTTGTGAATTATGATGAAGCTGTCTATGAAAAAATTGTAGACGATTATAAAGCCTTCTCTGCCAAGTTAGAGATCTCTGACATTCAGTTTGTGCCCATCAGCGCATTGCTAGGTGATAACGTTGTGAATCGCTCTAACAACATGGACTGGTATAAAGGTGCCACGCTTCTTCACATGCTGGAGAATGTGCACATTGAGAGTGATTATAACCATATTGATAGCCGTTTTCCTGTGCAATATGTAGTGAGACCGATGTCGAATGAATATCATGATTTCAGAGGCTATGCGGGTCGTGTGGCTGGAGGTATTTTCCGTCCAGGTGATGAAGTGTTGGTATTGCCTTCAGGCTTTACATCCAAGATCAAGACGATACAATTAGGCGATACAGTTTTAGAAGAAGCCTTTGCGCCAATGTCTATTACTATGACATTAGAAGATGAAATTGATATCAGTCGAGGCGATATTATTGCTAAGCCCAACAACCATCCTGAATCTGAACAGGATGTTGATGTGATGTTATGCTGGATGAATCAGAAGCCTATTAATCTTAATTCGAAATTCTTCGTAAAACATACTACAAAAGAAGTTCGTGGTGTGTTGAAAGAAATTCAATACAAGCTTGATATCAACTCATTGCATCGTATTGAAAATGCACCTCAGTTAGTGATGAACGATATTGCCCGCGTGAAGATCAGAACATCACAACCTTTATTCTTCGATAACTACCGCAAGAACCGCATTACTGGAAGTTTGATCCTTGTAGATGAAGGAACGAACGAGACAGTGGCTGCAGGGATGATTGTTTAATTTCATATTTTGGGTTTCAGATTTCAAATCATTGGCTTCGAAAGAACCAAGTTGAAATCTGAAACCTGAAATATTTATTCAACTAAATTATAATGAATATTACCTCGTTCCTTCCCACCGCCATCCACGCAGCTGAAGAAGCTTGTAAAGAAATTTTGGAGGTTTATCATTCAGATGATTTTCAGGCAGAGGTGAAGGGAGACAACTCGCCATTGACGATTGCCGATAAGAGAGCTCATCATAAGATTGCCGATATACTGGCATCAACACAATTACCAATACTAAGTGAGGAGGGGAGACAGATTCCCTATGTCGAACGCAAAGACTGGGAATATTTCTGGATGGTTGATCCACTTGATGGCACCAAAGAATTTTTAAAACGCAATGGAGAGTTTACGGTTAACATTGCATTGATTCACCAAGGCAAGCCTGTACTAGGAGTTGTTGCAGTGCCTGCTACAGGAGAAGTATTTTCTGGTGTTATTGGTGAAGGTGCCTGGCTAAAGCAAAATGGCAAAGAAACTAAACTCGATGCCCATAAAGCTACAGACTTAACCGCTACAGGGTTGCGCGTTGTAGCTTCACGTTCGCACATGAATGATGAGACCCAACAGTTTATTGACAAGCTGAAAGATCCAAGTCTGGTGTCATCAGGGAGCAGTCTGAAATTTATGTTGTTGATTAATGGCAAGGCAGATGTCTATCCGCGTTACGCACC
>DATJHZ010000610.1:0-7684 GCA_035493595.1 Cyclobacteriaceae bacterium
TCAAGGTTGCTCCAACCAACTCAAAAAAGTAGAGACCTTTTCTTTACTAACCGTAATAATCTCACTAACAGGCACTGAAAGTTTAACTGATATTTTGCGTGCGAGGTAACTTGATGCATCCACAACCGCTTTCCTGTTTATTAGAAATTGTCTGTTCACTCTAAAAAAAGATGAGCCTGTGGACTTTTCCATATCCTCAAGATTCTTATTCAGAAAGTATGTTTTATTCTCGAAGGTTGTGAGGTGAACAACAGCGTTCTTCAACTGAAAAAAAGCAATGCTACTAATCGCAATAGGTATTATTTTATCCTTATGGTGAACCAGTACAGAACCCGCTTCAGATGGTCTTCGAACATTAAACAACTTCACTATTTCTTCATAGTGCATTACAGATGGTGCCAGGTTCTTTTTTAGCGCCATGAATTTATTAAGCGATGCGCTTACTGTATCGTCCGTAAAAGGTTTTAGTATGTAGTCGATGCCGTTAGTCCTGAAGGCGTTCAACGCATATTCGTCGTAGGCTGTGCAGAAAATTATAGGTGCATGAACAGTTGCTTGAGAAAAAATTTCAAAGCTCAATCCATCACCCAACTGAATATCACTAAAAATCAAGTCGATGTTCTTTCCCTGTTGAAAAAAATTAACACCTTCTTTTACGCTATGAAGCATGGCTACTATTTCTGTTTCAGGATACAATCTGCAGATCGTTTCAGCAAGATCGTTTGCCGTAAGCTTTTCATCTTCAATAATGACAATCTTCATGATTTCAAGATTTTTATACTCACAGAAAAAGTTTTATCGTCTGACTGGATCATCACTTCATCACCTGAAAGAATCCGGTAACGTTCCATCAGATTGGTCAACCCTTTACCAGAGGATATTTCGCCATTTTCTTTTACCTGCAAATTATTCTTCACTACAATATATTCTCCTTCAAGATAAACTTTGATTGATAGTGGAGATTCGTCTGTCACTTCGTTATGCTTGATCGCATTTTCCAACAAAGGCTGTATAGAAAAAGAAGGGACAAAGCCATTCATTAACATGCTCTCCGGAATTTCTATGGAACAATTCAATGCATCTCCAAAACGTAAGCGTTGCATTTCCAAATACGTTTTGCAGAAACTGATTTCATCCAAAAGTCTGGTAACATTTGCATTTGAATAGGAAACTGAGGCGCGTAGGAAATTAGCCAGATGTACAAGATAAGCTTCGCCAGCATGAATATCATTTTTATACAGCGTCTTTAAAATACTTAATGCGTTAAAAAGAAAATGAGGTTGTACCTGCTGCTTGAGTAAAAGATTAGCGGCCTCCATGTTTGCCGTTTTTAATTGCGAGTTCTCAAGGTCGGCCTTTGATTTTTCATGTTGTAATAGAATAAAATTAAACCCAAAAACCATGATCGCATTGCCGCAAACGCCCCGTGCAACAATTTCCAGAGAATGCCAGACATAATAATTTTCTATGTAAACCATGTGTGTAATAGGAAGGTTTTCAAATGGATTTGCGAAAAACAAACAACTACCTAAAGAACCGAAAACATACCAACGGAATCTTTTCTTTTTGGAAGAACTATCAAATCCGGATTTGAAGCACACTTTTAATATAAGAATATTAATAAGGCCGACTGAAAGGACATCGAAAATAGTTTTTAATGAATTATAAATAAGAGGTTCTTCTGCTTTTCCATACAGGTAAGTAAACAGTAATAGAAAAGTTCCAATCGTTCCTGCTTGCAGGCAACTCATCATGATCAGACTTTTAATCGGAAGTTTAGCTTTCATGCTACAAAGTAATGCTATTTATTTTCTGAATGAATGCAATCGATACTTGAAACGGACAAAATAGGGTGCGAATAATTCTTATGGCACGTTGACGTGTCATGTATTCATTTTCAGATTCACATCTGTCACTTTCTCTTAAATCCGGATTTTCCACTTACCAGTCAGTTTTGTCCGCTTCAATTATTCTTCACTTTTCAAGCGCCTGCTAAAACTTCAATTTTGATCCAACAATAAATTAATTGTTTGCTTAAAGAACAACATGTATCTGTTCATAGCGAACACTGACTGAAGCAATTCAACTTTTTAAACCATTATAATTTATATCGTAACCTTAAAAAAATCAGTATGAAAAAATTAATCATCTTTTCTTTTCTTTTAGTCTCTGCCAATTGTTTCAGTCAGGGATTTGTTCAGGGAATCATTAAGCGATTAAGCTTTGGAGTAAAGGCCGGAGCCAATTACAGTAATTACACCAATGCCAGTTTTAAAACCGATGGATTAGTAGGCTTCCATGCAGGTGCGTTGGTCAATTTAAAATTGAACGAACATTTCTCCATACAAGAAGAGTTTTTGTTTTCTTCACAAGGAGCAAAAATCAAAGGAAATCTTTTTGCTGAGGAGAATGTAAATGTTTACTACATGAGTGTACCTATACTTTTAAAGTATCGCACCAATTCAGGAATCTATTTTGAAGCGGGTCCGCAGACAAATATGCTTATCAGCGACAATATTAAAAAATCGGAAGTTGATGGGCACTTTGCCAAGCAACTGGAATTTGGTGCAGCTGCAGGATTGGGCTTTCAATCAAAGAGCGGATTGGGTATTGGAGCAAGATATGTTGCCGGGTTATCTGATGTAGGTGATTTCAAATCTCCAACGATAAAAACTGATTTCAGAAGCAGCGTGGTTCAGGCAAGCATCTTTTATATCTTTTAATAAAGCATATTGAAATAAATGGATAAATAAAAAGCCTCAGTTGCACCATGCAGCTGAGGCTTTTCTTTATTCACTACCACTTGATGAAACTTGGTCTATTTTTAGAAATACAGAACACAACACCAAAACTTTATATCTTTGCGTGCTGTTGATATTGTATGGATAACGAAGTCATTATTTTGCCCAAGGTATTTCTTTCGGATAACGAACCAGAAAGTCCCATTTATATTCACAAACACATCTCTCACCAAAACTCATTGAGAAGTAAGATCTTGCTACAACAAAATCTTATCAGTTTGTTAATGAATGGCGAAAAAATTCTTGATTATGGAGGTAAGACGATCGAAATTAATAGCGATCAATTTGTAATTCTCGCGGCAGGCAATTGTCTGATGACCGAAAAAATATCGAACACCAAAGAGTACAGTGCCCTGCTTATATTATTCGACAACAATACACTGATTAATTTCTTTGTTAAATATGCTGCTTTGATTTCCAAAAAGAAATGGAAAGGTGAAGTCATGGAAGAGCCTTTTGTTGTATTGGACAAGGATCCTTTCATAAGCAGTTTTATTTCAAACCTTAATTTTCTTCTTCAGAATAATATTCTAGGTTCAACTGAGATGAAGCAATTGAAGTTTGAAGAGCTTATGCTTTATCTTCTTGAAAAATACCCCAAGATTATTCTTTCATTCGAAACCTCCAGGCAGATTGAACATTCTGATTATGAAATCCAGCGAGCCGTTGAATTAAATATTACCAACAACCTTACCCTGGAAGAACTTGCCTTTCTTTGCAACACCAGCAGTTCAACATTTAAAAGGAGATTTGTAAAATTATATAATGCTCAGCCAAACCAATATTTTCTGCAACGCAGAATGGAGCTTGCCGCAACATTGCTGCTTCAGCATAAAGAAAATCCAAGTGAAGTATTTTATAAGGTAGGTTATAAGAATCTTTCCAGCTTCTCTCAATCTTTCAAACTCGTTTATGGCGTAAGTCCCAAACAGTATCAGCAACAACATTTGGCTGCTTATCAATAGCTTTTGGGCGATTAGCGTAAGTAATTTTATTGTGATCATACGCACCTTTGTGGCGTTAATAAACAATCTAATTATGAAAAAGCTCCTAACATTAATGGCAGTAGTGATCAGTAGTGCTGCTTTCGCTCAAACTTTTACATTAAAAAGTAATGACCTTGGCGGTCAGATTTCCAACAAACAATTTGCCAGCAGCTTTGGCTGCTCAGGTGAAAACGTGTCACCACAACTTCGCTGGGAAAACGCTCCCAAAGAAACTCAGGCATTTGCTGTTACAGTTTATGATGGCGATGCACCAACAGGAAGTGGATTCTGGCATTGGGTTGTCTACAATATTCCTGCAACTACAACTGAGTTGAAAGCAGATGCCGGAAACTTCTCACAAAAGAATCTACCTGCAGGTGCTATTAATGGAAACAATGATGCAGGCGCACCAGGTTTCGTTGGTGCATGTCCACCTCCCGGACCAGCTCACATGTACCTCATCACGGTGTATGCATTAAAATCCAAAATCGAATTAGATAAAAATGCAAGTGCAGCCATGATTGGTTTTATGCTCAACATGAATGCTCTGTCAAAAGCATCCATCGTAGCGTATGGACAACGATAAATTATTTTTGCGCAACAGATCTGATGTGGCTCGATGAAAGTATCTGCACGCCACAGATGTGACGCAAACATTCTAGTGCTAACCGAAACATAATCGTCGAGATTATGTTTCGAAAACTTCCTCAACCTGAATGCTCATGTAAAAAGCCGCCCAAGGCTTTTTGCATGAGCATTCAGATTTTTAACGTGCCCTGCACTAAATTTAATCCGCGCCTCTTTAAATCGGGCACGATCTGATGAGACTGGACTATGCCTTTGATTAACTGGCAGTGTTATTCTTGGCAACTAAAATTTCTCCAAACAGTAGTTTAGAATCCTTTATTACAATATGAATTCCAGCTACTACTCATTTTTTAAACATAGCGTTGGATTCACTCTCGCTGCACGGATTGCCTGAGTACCAACCGTGAGCCACGCTATTACCATGGCCAATACTCCGACAGCAATAAAATACCATGGTTGTAATGGTACACTGAATGCAAAGCCATCAAGCCAGTAGCGCGCCATGAAGTAGCTAATAGGTAATGCAATAACTATCGCTACAAAAACTATTTTAGTAAAGTCGCTTGAAAGTAAGTATACAATTCCAAGTTCACTTGAACCAAGTACCTTTCTGATTCCCATTTCTTTCAATCTTCTTTCAGCTGTAAAAGCTGCAAGTCCAAATAAACCGAGACAAGAAATTAAGATCGCTAATCCGGCAAAGTATTTTTAAAGGATTGCTACGCGTTGTTCATTTTCATATTGCGATTGATAAACCGTGTCGAGGAAATTATATTCAAATAGAAATCCGGGGTTGAGTTTTTTATAGAGGCTTTCAATACTGCTTATCGTTTCTTTTTCTTTTCCGGCTGTAATGCGAGCCATGATTCTGTATGTCCTGTTCGGATCTAGAATAAAAAACACGGGCTTGAAATTTTCGTGCAGTGATTCATAATGAAAATCATTGACTACACCAATGATGTGTCGATCCTCTCCCCAGAGTTTTACTACTTTACCAATAGGATCTTTCATACCCATGAAATCAATTCCTTTTTGGTTAAAAATAATTGCCGATGAATCCGTACCAAAATTTCGAGAGAATGAACGTCCCTCAGCCATCTGGATACCGAGTGTTTCAATCAAATCATAGTTGCCGACCATGCGTTCAAATTCTGTTCGGTCTTCCGGATTTTTCCCTTCCCACTCTACGCCACTGGTTCCACCGTTGTGACCTGTCAGGTTGTGATTTGTGCTTGACACGTTTTCAATGCCAGGAATTTTTTTCATTTCTTCAATCATGATCTCCTGGTTCTCTGTTTTGCTCAACGCTCCTGACAAATTAAAATAGACCAGGTTATTTTTATTGTAACCCAGGTTAGTAGATTGTACAAATTCAATTTGCTTGTAAACCACCACAACCGATACAATGAAGAGAACAGAGATTGCAAATTGAAATACCACAAGTCCTTTGCGGGCCATCAGTTCTCCAAACGAACTGCTGAGTTTCCCTTTTAATACTGTAGCCGGATTGAAACCAGAAAGATACAATGCCGGATAGCTTCCCGCCACTATGCCGGTGAACACCGTTACTCCAAGGAAGAGAAGGATCCGGTTACTGTCTAATTCAAAAGATAAATGCTTACCAGTAATTATATTGAATTGTGAGAGGAAAATATAAACCAGAACCATGGCTACTAACAGTGAGAGAAAGCTCATTACCATAGACTCTCCTATGTATTGAAAAATAAGCGCTTTACGTCCCGCACCAATGGCTTTCTTTATGCCCACTTCTTTAACTCTTCGCGAGGCTCGTGCGGTTGATAAATTCATAAAGTTGATGCAAGCAATCAGCAGAATGAACACAGCAATGATGGAAAACAATTTAACGTAGGTGATTCTTCCTCCTACGAGCACTCCATTTTCATACTTTCCGTATAAGTAATTATCAGCGTATCCCTTTAGAAAAAGGGTTCGATAAGTAATTTCGTTGTTTGTTTTTACTTTAATATAATCGGCAATCTTTTTATTGAAGGCATTGACATCAACGCCAGGCTTTAACAGTACAAGAGTTTGTGTTCCTGTATTTCCCCATGACAGAAGCCAGTCCTCTCCTTCCCGGTATTTCTCAAATGATGCTACAAATTCAAATTGATCAGATGCATTGACAGGCATGCTTTTAAAAATGCCAGTTATCTGTAATTGTGACTCATGTTGATAATCGATTGCCTTGCCAATAAGGTTTTCTGTTGTGTTAAATAATTTACGCGCTAATACATCGCTGATCACTATAGAGTTCTTGTCTTTCAAAACCTGGTTTGCATCTCCGGCAATAAGTTCATACGAAAACATGTTGAAAAAATCTTTTCCAACAAAGCGTCCGTCTGTGGTAATGTTTTTGTCACCTAGTGAAAGTGTGGTAGATTGGGACCACGTGGCGGTGATGGCATGCTCTACTTCCGGCATGTCACCCGTAAGTGCTTCAGCAAGAGGTCCGGGTGTTGTTGGCGATGTCCAGATTCCCGTTGCTCTTACGCGATGCTCCATCGCTCTGAAAAGTCTGTTGTCTTTGCTGTTGAACCTATCAACATTAAGTTCATCACTAACCCATAGATAAATTAAAAAAGTACAGGCCAGTCCGGTAGAGAGACCTATAAGATTGATCAGAAAAGAACTCTTATAGCGCTTGAAGTTTCTATACGTAAGCAAAAGATTATGACGAAACATGGCTTGATGATTTGGTTGGTAATCACTTTTAAACGACTTAATAAAACCGGGTCTGAAATATTTTATTACGCTGAAAATAAATTTCCATGATGCCTTACGTTGTGACACCTTATAGTCTTTTTCAAAAATCTCAGTCAGGTCACCTTCAATCTCCTCTACATAATCTTCCCTGCAAAACCAGCGAAGAAACTTGACTGCATTTTTTGGAGGATATATTTCCATTAGCTGAATGAGATTTTGGGGATCTGTTTATAAAGACTTGTTCTCAATGAATATTGCTCGTCCAACATTCTTTTTCCTAAGGCGGTAACGGAATAATATTTTTTCCTTCTTCCTCCCCTGTCAGTCGTGATGCCGCCATAGCGCGATTTGAGAAATCCTTTATCGGTAAGTCTCTTCAATGCAACGTGCACAGCACTGATGTTAACTTTCCTATCTAGTTTTTCTTCCAGGTTCTCCAGGATCACAACGCCATAAGCCTCATCGTGCAAGGCTGCCACCATAAGAAGAACCAGCTCTTCAAATTCGCCAAGTGTATGCTGTATCATAGTTATTTACTTAACAAACGTGAATATAATTAATTAGTTTCACTTTTGTTAAGTAAAC
>DATJHZ010000611.1:0-15673 GCA_035493595.1 Cyclobacteriaceae bacterium
TCAGATTATACCGGGTAATAACCATCACTGTCGATCCGACAGCTATGGCAGAGGCTATGTAAAATATTAATTCCATTCCTTATCGGTTAATTGTTATTAGTTATTAAATCTAGGTTGTTTAAAATTCCCGGTTCAAGGTTCAAAGTTCCAAGTTGCTTGCGCCAGCCAACTTGGAACCTGGAACCTTGAACTACATAACTTCCAACTACTACGGCAAAAGACTCTTCACATCTACTGGAGGATTTTCATTCTCTGCTTCGCCTTTACCTTTTCCTCCAATGGCAATACCTGCAACGTTATAATAATTGTAGCCGGGATATTTTCCTTCACCGTCTATCAGTAAATCTTTCTTTTCATATACCAGGTTCTGTCTGTTGTATTCACCCATCTCAAAATCTGGTATGAGTTGAATGGCATACGTTGGACAAGCCTCTTCGCAGAAACCACAGAAGATGCAACGCGAAAAATTGATCCTGAAAAATTCAGGATACCGACGACCGTGTTCATCTTCAGTTGCCTGCAGTGAAATACAATCTACAGGGCATGCTGCTGCGCAGAGATAACAACCTACACAACGCTCACCCATATCAGGATCGCGCGTGAGTACAATTCTTCCCCGCCAGCGGGTTGTGAGCTTCACTTTCTCTTCAGGATATTGTATTGTTTCACGTTTATGAAACATGTGAAGAAACGTGATCCACATACTGCGAACGATGCTAAACATACTATCTCCTTTCTTTTAATTATTCACCTCTTCTTTTCAATTCTTATTCAATAAAATAATAGCTGCTGTTATCATGATGTTCACCAACGTGAGTGGAAATAAAATTTTCCAGCCAAACTCCATCAACTGATCATAGCGCGGTCTTGGTAACGACGCTCTCAGTAAAATGAACAATGCTATAAATCCAAATGTCTTCAATGCAAACCATAACACGGGTGGCAGAAACGAAGGACCAAGCCATCCACCAAAAAACAAAGCGACGGTAATGCTTGATATCAAGGTGATGCCTATATACTCTCCTACAAAGAACAATCCGAACTTCATACCAGAGTATTCAGAGTGAAATCCTGCAATCAATTCACTTTCTGCTTCTGGTATATCAAATGGCAATCGATGCGTTTCTGCAATTCCTGCAATGAAGAAAATAATAAAGCCAACAAATTGAGGCACTACAAACCACATCCCTTTTTGTGCTTCAA
This sequence comes from Cyclobacteriaceae bacterium, assembly GCA_035493595.1. Taxonomy (GTDB): domain Bacteria; phylum Bacteroidota; class Bacteroidia; order Cytophagales; family Cyclobacteriaceae; genus DATCRE01. Next base: position 1,204 of record DATJHZ010000611.1, read on the forward strand.
CAATAGTTTGAAGGCTAAATGATCCTGCCATTAACACTACACCCATTAATGAAAGCCCCATGAACACTTCATACGAAATCATTTGTGCTGCACCACGCATGGCACCAAGCAATGCGTATTTGTTGTTAGAAGCCCAACCTCCAAGTATAATGCTATATGCCCCCATCGATGACATAGCAAGGAAGAACAGAATGCCAACGTTCAAATCGGATACGATGATGCCCGGTGCAAACGGCACAATCACAAAACTCATCAGCACTGTGATAGCAACGATAGCTGGTGCTATCACAAATACAAACTTGTCGGCAAACGGTGGTATCCAATCTTCTTTGAAAAAGAGTTTGATTGTATCGGCCAATACAACCAATACACCAAATGGACCTGCACGATTAGGACCATAACGATCTTGCCATAATGCAAGCAGTCTTCTCTCTAACCAGATAAGACCTGGTGCTATAGTAAGCAGCGCTGCCAAAACACCAGCGATAATGAGCATAGGATGTACTGTTGCTTTTTCCATCGTACTATGTTTTGATTTAGCTCATTGTACTTTTTACATTTCCATTACTAACACATCATTTTATAATTGCCCATGCAGGCAAATCAGCAAAGGGCACACCTGGTAATCCATAAGGCACACCGGCAACACCTTCAGGCATTCTCGCACTTATCTTCACTGGCAATTCATAATATTGTTCTTCAATTTCGAATGCTAGCAGATGATTTTCTATCACTGATAACGCAACTGCATCTTTATCATTAACCAACACATAAGGTTTGGGTATGCGCTCTATAACGGGAGGTGAGAAAGCACTCGCTTCGTCTGATCCGAAAATATGATGCAAGGGTATGATCAGTAAATGTTCTTTCATTGTCCTGAATGCTTCAGGTACACTCTTGAAATAATTTACCTTAGCACCTTGAACTGGTTCAAGCAATCGCACTCCCGGATCGCCACCACGAAGTGAATGACCTACTTCTTCCTGATATTTATTAATGGACTGCACAGAGTTCCATCCGGGCGACCAGAAGAAAGGGATCATGGTAGATGGTGCAAGACCACGATATCCTTCCATGGTATATGACAATGATGAGTCTGAATCTTCTGGTGGCTTGGGTTCGCTCACGGCGATAGCTGCATTCATCGATGTGCGTCCACTGAACCGATGTGATTCGCGAGGGATCCGTTGACCTGCTATGCGGAAACTTGAAGGAGGTGTTAAGTGATCAACTCCTTTTAACAATTCTTCTTCATCGGCAATGGCTTTTGTTAACTCTTCGAAGTTTTTCCATTGACTTAATTTTGCGTGACCTGCAGCCGCACCGATGCGCAATAACCATCGCCAGCTTTCCTGAATAACATCGGTTGATTCATACACCTGGAAGAATCGTTGAGCTCGCCCTTCATTATTTACTAGGATGCCATCTGACTCTGCAAATGTACCGGCTGGTATAACAATGTGAGCTTGTTGTACTGTTGGAGTATTCAGATGATCAAAAACAATTACACGTTTGCAATGTTTCAGAAATGCATTCACTACTGCAGTCTTGCCATGACGGAAAAGATCATTCTCCATAATGATAACGGTATCGGCATGATTATGAAGTATGGCATCAAACGCAGCACTAAGTTTATAACCACCCATCATGGCAAGCCCCATTGAATTACATTCGGGTAGCGTCAGCACTATTCCTGCTTTCTCATTCTTTTTATTGAGAGCCCATGCAATGTTTGCAGCAGCCTTCATAACATATTCGCTTTCACTTGATGTGCCTGAAATAACAACAGGTTGTTGTGCTTCTGACAATGACTTAGCAATCTGCTGAGCTAACGTTGTTTCAGTAGACGTCAGATTACTTACGGCAGGTAAAGCACTATCAATAAAATGTGCTACGGCAAATCCAAGGCGCGCTATATCTTCTGGCGCTGCTCTGTGCACTTGCGTAGAAACATCATCAAGTTTGGTTGTATGGACACTGGCAATATAAAGTGGCCCTTTATGATCTTGGATTAGTTCACGCGTGGCAGCATCATTCCATTCAGGAATATTTATTTTTTGAGTCTCTCTCATTGGCACCTGCCTTACACTTTGTCGTACAGCAAGTGCCAGCATTGGCGCCGTGTTGGTAAGATCTTCACCAAGGATAAAAACAGCATCAGCCGCTTCAACTTCTTTGAGAGACGGTGTGCGCACAGGTCCTTCTTTTAAAATCTTGATAGCCAGCGCAGCAATATCATGTTCATTATCTGACACACCATGATAGAAGTTATCAATGCCAACCAACATCTTCAAAGCAAAATTAGATTGCAGTGAAGCGCGTGGTGAACCTATACCTATTACCTTGGCGTTGGCTAATGACGCTGCTAATTCTTCAAATACTTTTTCTTTATCAACAACCACATTGTTAACAAGAGGTACTCGGATTCGGTCTGTTGCATTTACAAATCCATATCCAAAACGTCCACGATCGCAGAGGAAATAGCCATTTACTTTTCCATGATAGCGGCTTGTAATTAATCGCAGTTCACCGTAGCGCTCACCTGCAATAGTATTACATCCCAAGCTGCAATGCTGACAAATAGAAGGAGCGTTGGTGAGATCCCACTTACGTGTATAATGTTCTTTTAATGTCTTATCTGTAAATACGCCTGTAGGACATACTTCTGCGAGATTACCACTGAATTCACTTTCAAGCACACCTTCTTCATGTCTGCCGAAGTAAACCTGATTTCGTGAAGCAAATACATCGAGATCTTTACCGCCTGCATAGTCTTTATAAAAGCGCACACAACGATAACATTGAATGCATCGATTCATTTCGTGATTCACAAACGGACCAAGGTACTGATTGGTGTATGTTCTCTTCTTAAATTTATATTGACGATAGTTATGACCGGTCATCACCGTCATATCTTGTAAATGACAAGAACCGCCTTCATCGCATACAGCACAGTCATGCGGATGGTTTGTCATCAGCCACTCAATTACATGACCACGGAATTCACTGGCCTCTGGATCATTTAAAGAAATCCTCTGATTATTTGTCACCGGCTCCATGCACGACATAATAATTCTTCCCTTCTTATCATCCTGGTCTTTGAAAATTTTCACAGCGCATTGTCGGCAAGCGCCGACGGAACCCAGTGATGGATGCCAGCAGAAGTAAGGTAAATCAAAACCCAGCGTGAGGCATGACTCCAATATGTTCTTACCCGAACTTACTTCATAAGGTTTATTATCAATGTAGATCGTTGCCATGATCAGAGTCTAGCGATGGTTTATAAGTTTTTCAAAATCATTTCTAAAATATTTCAATGCACTCTGTAAAGGTTCCATAGCTCCCGGTGCAAGCGCACAGAAAGTATTTCCTGGCCCGAGATATTTTGTATGAAACTCCAACAGCTTTATATCTTCTGGTTTACCTTCACCTTGCTCAATGGAAAGTAAAATCTTCTCAACCCATGGAAGTCCTTCACGACAAGGCGTACAAAATCCACACGACTCTTGCGCAAAGAAATGCTCGAGGTTACGAACAAAACCAACAACGCTTGTCTTGTCATCTAACACAATGATAGTACCTGTTCCCAAACGACTACCGGCAGCAGAAACAGATGTGTAATCCATCTTAACATCAAGATGATCATGCGTTAAAAAATCTGTTGAGGCACCACCGGGTAATGCACCACGGAATGTTAATCCATCTTGCATGCCACCTGCATAGTTCTCAATCAACTCACGCATGGTTACACCCATAGGCAACTCCCATGCTCCAGGCTTTTTCACTTTGCCACTTACACCGTAAAGTTTAGTACCCGCATCGGCAGTAAGGCTTAATGCTTTAAACCATTCTGCACCTTTCATTACGATATGCGGTATGCAACAAAGTGTTTCAACATTGTTCACAATGGTTGGCTTACCAAACAAACCACTGATTTGAGGGAAGGGTGGTTTAGCTCTTGGCGTAGCCCGCTTTCCTTCGAGTGAATTTAGAAGTGCTGTTTCTTCACCACACATATAACGGCCTGCCCCTGTGTGCAAATGCATCTCTAAATCAAATCCACTACCTAAAATATTTTTTCCGAGATATCCTGCCTGATACGCTTCAGCTATCGCCGTTGTAATAGCTTTCGCTGCTGTTTTGTATGCCCAGCGAAGAAATACAAATGATGTATCAGCCTGAATAGCGTATGCAGAAATAATCATTCCTTCAATGAGCTGATGTGGTGTACTCTCTAATAAAATCCTGTCTTTGAATGTACCTGGCTCCATCTCATCAGCATTCGCGATAAGGTATTTTGGTTTAGATCCGTCAAGCGGAACAAAACTCCATTTCATGCCCGTTAAAAATCCTGCACCACCTCTGCCTCGCAGATTTGATTCCTTCACTGTTGTTGTTACAGCTTGTGGAGTCATTTCTTTGAGCACTTTTCGTAATGATGCATAGCCACCTACTTTCTCATACTCACTGAGTGTAAGTGGTCGGCGATCATCACGAATATGTTGCGTTAGCGGCTTCTCCATTTTTGTTTTTTGTTTTGGGCCTCATTCTAAATCTCTCTCCTTTGGAGAGAGATTTAAGCCCTTCTCTTTTGGAGAAGGGTTTGGGATGAGACTCTAATCATACTTCTTCAAAATTTCATCTAATTGATCTATTGTTAAATTCCTGTATAAATCATTATCAATCATCAATGCCGGTGCACAATCACATGTACCGAGACAAGGATTTGGTAGCAATGTGTAACGCCCGTCTGCTGAAGTTTCTCCATACTTTATACCTAACGTCTTGGTGAGATGTTCCAGAATTGTTTCATAACCCATCACCCAGCAGCTAATACTATCGCAGAGCAAAATAATATGTCTGCCTACGGGCCTTCTGAAAATCAGATTATAAAATGTTGCTACTGAATCCAACTCTTCAGGCGACATGCTCATATAAGCAGCAACTTCCTTCAAACTCTCATCCGACACCCAACGACGATGCTCTTGCACAATCTTCAACGCCTCAATGCACGCCGCCTTCTTCACCGGCACCTGCTTAATGGCTTCTTCTATTTCATGTATTTCTTCAGTGGTTAACATGATCAATGGTTATCAGTTAATAAGTTATCAATCATAATGGTTTAACGTTCAAGGTTCCAGGTTCAAAGTTGCTTGCGCCAGCCAACCTGAAACCTTGAACTTGGAACTATTGTAATCATCAGTCATAATCGTACCTCGTAAATCTGAAATCGTAAATCAATTCATTATCTATCGATATCTGCCAACACATAATCCATCGCGCCGAGTATGCTTAATAAATCTGCAACAGTATAACCTCTGCTGATGTAGGGCACGGTTTGCATATGGGCAAAAGAAGGTGTTCGTATGCGCATGCGATAGGGTGATGTGTTACCATCACTGATAGCATAATAACTATTCGCACCTTTTGTTGCTTCTGTACAAACCATGGCTTCACCTGCAGGTATCACTGGTCCCCAGCTTACACCGAGGAAGTGTGTGATCAGTGTTTCAATATCTTTCATCGTATGTTTCTTTATCGGTGGTGTGGTGAGTGGATGATCAGCTTTGTATGGACCTTCAGGCATGTTCTTCATACACTGTTCTATGATCCGAAGGCTTTGTCTCATTTCTTCGACACGCACAAGAGCGCGATCATAGCAGTCGCCATTTTGTGCTGTAGGAATATCAAATTCAAAATTTTCGTAGCCGGAGTAAGGTTGTTTTTTACGGAAGTCCCAATCCATACCACACGCTCTTAAGCCTGGACCTGTAACACCCCACTCTATTGCTTCTTCAGTTGTGAAAATGCCAATGCCAACGGTGCGTGCTTTGAACAAGCTATTACGCATCACGAGGTTATCATACTCCTTCAATCGCTTTGGAAAATAGTCAATGAATTTCTTCACTAATGTTTCCCAACCTGTTGGTAAATCTTGCGCTACACCGCCAATGCGAAACCAGTTAGGATGCATACGTCCGCCACAAATGGCTTCTACTATATCGAAGACTCTTTCACGATCGGTGAACATGTAAAATACCGGAGAGAGCTGACCAACATCTTGCGCAAAGGTTCCATACCACACCAAGTGACTTGCGATACGAAATAATTCGCACATCATGATCCGAATAACTTTTACGCGATCTGGTACAACAATACCTGCAAGTTTTTCAACTGTGAGCAGATAGGCCAGGTTGTTGTTTACACCTCCGAGATAATCAACACGATCGGTGTATGGAATATAAGTGTGCCATGATTGGCGCTCTGCCATTTTCTCAGCACCGCGATGATGAAACCCAATATCAGGTACGATGTCTACAATGTCTTCACCATCCAATTGAAGTATAAGACGAATCACACCGTGTGTTCCTGGATGCTGAGGACCTATGTTTAAAAACATAAAATCACTGTCATCACTCTGACGTTTCAATCCCCAGTCTTCTGGATGAAATTGTAAAGCTGCTTGTTCTTTATCTTGTTTCTCGTCCCACAATCTGAAAGGTCCCATCTCTGTTGCGCGAGCAGGATGTTCTTTTCTCAATGGATGACCAACCCACGATTCGGGCATCAATATTCTTTTAAGATGTGGATGACCTTCGAAGCGAATGCCAAACATATCAAACACTTCACGTTCATACCAATTGGCATTAGACCATATTGATGTAATGCTCGGAGCTATGAGATCACTTTTGAGTGATGTTTTAAGACGGAGAAAATTATTTCGGGAGAATGAAAAGAGATGGTAAACAAGTGTGAAGGAAGAAGGAGGATAATCATGTTGTTTTTTGCGACTACGTTCATCAATTGCAGTAAGATCATACAGCATTTGATAAGGCTTGTCTATTTCTGTTTTTAAGTGAGGCAGCACCTCTCTTAAACGCTCCAACGGCAGCCACAGGGTGAGGATGTCATCCTGAGTAGTCTGTCTGGTGAAGATGTCACCAAATAGATTTGTTAACTGTTCCGTTAGATCAATTTGATTTTCCATTTATAACGCCGAACACTCTAATGTCCAGTTGTTAAATCTTAATTTAAATCAGTCAGTCATACATAGTTTAGTTTTCCATTCAACACAATTCAATTTTGCTTACACCATTCAATCACTTTTAAATTTCATCTGGTGATCTGAATGTTGTCATCTCTTTACGTTTATCATGTCGTACTTCTTTCATTGAAATTTTTGCTGGTTTAATTACACCTTGTTCACCAATGACCCAGCTCAATGGTCGCTGTTCTTTTCCCACTGAAGCAGCAAGCAGTGTTAGTCCTTCCATAAATGCATCGGGCCGTGGCGGACAACCTGGTACATAAACATCAACGGGCATAAATTTATCTACGCCTTGTACAACGCTATAGATATCATACATACCTCCTGAGTTGGCGCATGAACCCATGCTGATAACCCATCGCGGTTCCATCATTTGTTCATGAAGACGTTTAATAATAGGAGCCATTTTTATGAATACTGTTCCTGCAATGATCATCACATCAGCCTCGCGAGGTGTACCACGAATTACTTCAGCACCAAAGCGTGCAACATCATACTTGGGTGTCATGCTCGTAGCCATTTCTACAAAGCAACATGACAAGCCAAAATGAAATGGCCATATCGAATTTTTTCTTCCCCAACCTAACAGGCTTTGCACTGATGTAAGCATGATGCTTTGCTGAACAGTTTCTTCAAAAGAACTTGTTCCTTTCAGCGCGCTTGTCTGTTCTTCGGGTTTACTTAGCCACCACTTCATTAGGAGTCTTTTTTAGTTTCTTATATGCTTTAAGAATTTTATTTCCATCAGGACCAAAATCAAGTGCGCCGTTACGCCACTCATAAATCAATACTACAACCAACAAAATAATAAAGGTGAGCACGCCAAAATATCCAAACCAGCCAAGATCGCGAAACGCGATAGCCCATGAGAAAATAAAAATAGTCTCCACATCAAAGATGACGAAGAGCATGGCAATGAGATAGAACTGTGATGAGAAACGTAAGCGCGCAGAGCCAGTACTCAGAATACCTGATTCAAAAGGTTCGCCTGTGGCCCGGTCGTTATGGTGCTGACCTAAGAAATAGGAAAGACCGAGAATAGCGCCGATGAGGCTAATCACGATGGCGGCATAAACTAATATGGGCCACAAAAGCACAGTATTTTCACTTGAACTATCCAAAACGTATTTGCCTCCAGCAAATCATTTTTTAAAAGTCCCAACTTCAAAATACCAACTCCAATTATTATTTATCAGCGAGTTTGAACAACACCCGCGTTAACCTGATTAAACAAAATTTCATTCATCTGTTAATGGTGATGACTGGTTATGTATTCTTCAAGGTTTTCAATAATAAATTTCTGCTCTTCTATAATATATTTAACAACATCTCCGATGGAGATCAGACCAGTTAATTTATCACCACACAACACAGGCAGGTGACGAATAAATTTATTGGTCATGATTTTCATACAGTCTTCAATCGTATCATCTTCTGTAACGGTAACTGGCTGCTTAGACATAATGTCGCCAATTAATGTATCCCGAGATGATTTACCTTTCAGAATGAGTTTACGTGCGTAATCCCGTTCTGTAAAGATGCCTACAAACTTTTCATTGTTTGTAACAAGCAGTGCGCCTATATTTTTTTCAAACATTAATTCAAGCGCATCATAAACAGTAATTGTTGGTTCTACAGAAAAAATCGAATGCCCTTTTGACTGTAGAATATTTCTAACATGTCCCATAGCTTTGATTTATTTACTGACGTGATATTATGAATATAACACATATACCCGTAAAACACAAGATGATTTACGTGACGTAAATCATCTGTATTTCTGAAGAAAAAATTCAGAATCTATAATAAGCTGTTAATTAATGCATTATTGAGGGGAATTTCGCACTAATCATTGTGTACATCGTACATAATAATTTCTTTAGAAAAAGAACCGCAACAATAGCTACCGGCTTTTTAAGTAAAATTTAAGCCGAAAGCACCACAGCATCTTTAGACCAAATTTTATGGTACTCTATATAAGAGATAATTAAAATGGCGAAAATGATTAAAGGAAAAAATGTCTGAAAGTCCAGACCGTCAACTACACCATGGCCAATGCATGCTGATATAAAGTTAATTCCAAAACCAACATAAGCCCATTCTTTATAACGCGGAGGCACTTGTGGAAAAATCAAAATGATACCACCGATAACTTTAAAGACTGTAAGCTGAACTCGGAAATAATCAGGATAACCCAGATGACGAATTCCTTCCACTGCAAGTTGAGTGTGTGACGTAAGCGCTGGCATAACTGAATCAAAAAGAAATATTATCGATGTTGTTACCCAATAGATTATTTTGTTCTTTTTCATGATTGTGTTGTTTTAATTGTTATTGAAATATTTAAAGTGTGTGATTCATATGTTATAAAATTATCCAGATTCTAATTCTTAGAAAAATTAAGCATCCACAGCATGCCGAACTTATCCGTTAACTCACCATAGGTTGCTCCCCAAAAAGTTTGGTGCAATGGTGTTTTAACTTGCCCGCCAGTTGAAAGCCTGGAGAAGAAATTAGTTATCTCGCTTTCATCACTGCAGTTCAGGCATAATGTTATAGCATTTCCATGGATTAGTCCTGCACCCATCATGTCCGAGCCCATCAATACAATGTTATCATTAACAAGACTGCTATGTAAGATGTGAGCTCCTGCTTCAGATGGCATTTGTGCAGCCATCGGAGATTCAGAAATTTTCTGCATGGTAAGTTCACCGCCTAGGCACTCTTGATAAAATGTCATGGCTTCACGGCATTTGCCGTTAAAATTCAAATAAGATATTACTTGTGTTTTCATAACGTTGCTGGTTTGATTAATTGACAATACAAACCTAGTGTCATGTAGCGTTATGCCGGCTGTGTAAATACGTCAATCTCGGGGGTTGATCGCGACAGGTTTGCTGCTTACCTTCGTAATGTCATCTGATAGATCTGTACTATGAAAAACGTAACAATATTAGTCCCTGAAACTGCTGTGTTAGCAGCCATTGTCGATCCGCGTTATATGTTCACTGCTGTAAATGAGTTTTTAAAAAGCGCTGGAAATCCTCCTCTTTTTAATGTACAGTTAGTGGGACTTACTGATGAGGTGAAATTAAGCGATGGATTATTTTCTGTCCATACGGATGCGACGCTGAAAAATGCAAAGAAATCTGATCTCATAATTATACCCGCCATAAGTGGAAACCTGGAAGGCGCCATAAAACGCAATAAAGAATTTCTTCCGTGGATTGTTAAGCAGTACAAAGGCGGCGCTGAAGTTGCAAGTCTTTGTCTTGGTGCATTCTTACTTGCCTCCACCGAATTAATGAATGGCAGACAATGCTCTACTCATTGGCTCTTTGCTAATGAATTCAGAACTATGTTTCCGGAGGTAGAATTGGTAGACGATAAGGTTATTACGGATGATAATGGATTGTACTCCAGTGGTGGGGCAAGCTCGTATTGGAATTTACTCTTGCATCTTGTAGAAAAATATACCAACCGTGAAATGGCCATACTCGCTTCTAAATTTTTTGTGTTAGACATTGCCCGTACCAGCCAATCACCTTTCAGTATTTTCAAAGGACAAAAAATTCATAACGATCCTGAGATTGTTAAAGTACAGGAATTCATCGAAGCGAATCACCAGGAAAAAATTACCGTTGATGAGTTGTCAGATAATTTCAATATCGGTAGAAGAACGCTTGAGCGAAGATTTAAAAAAGCTACTAACAATACCGTGATAGAATACATTCAACGCGTAAAGATTGAAGCATCAAAGAAACAATTTGAAATAGGAAGAAAAACTGTAAGTGAAGTAATGTATAATGTTGGATACACGGACATGAAAGCCTTTCGTGATGTATTCAAAAAAGTTGCAGGACTTTCGCCCATGGAGTATATGAACCGTTACAAAAGAGATATGGCCCGAGCGTAAAGCAGCACCTAGGTCAACAAGCACTTCATGGAAATACGCCGCGAGTATCTGCAGGAAATTCAAAAGTTCACCACCAGTCAATACTGGAATTCTGGCGTGCGTATTACAGCCGGCGTTTTGATTCCCATGTTTCTCATGATCAGTCAAGACTGGTTAACTACTGGTATTCCATTTCTTTTCGGAGCACTCTTTGTAAGTCTTACGGATACACCTGGCCCGATTCACCATCGCAGAAATGGAATGCTGGCGGCCATTGCACTAAACACATTCACAGCACTTGTTACCGGTTATACTCACGACCATCAACTGTTGTTGCTGACTGAAGTTGTGGTCTTTTCATTTTCGTTTTCCTTATTCGGAATCTATGGTGCGCGCGCTGGCGCTATCGGAACACTCGCACTGGTGATCATGTCAATTAACATGTCACCGCGGCAGGATGAACACACTGTAATGAACGCTGCACTCACAGCTGGTGGTGGATTATGGTATGCATTATTCAGTCTTTTACTTTACAGACTGCAACCTTACCGATTGGTAGAGCAAGCTATGGGCGAAAATCTTTTGATGATTGCTGAGTATGTAAGAGCGCGTGCTGCATTCTATAAAGAGGGAACTGATGTTGAGATTACATTTAATCGTGTTATGAAGGAACAGGTTGAAGTATTGAAATCTCAAACACAGATTCGCGAATTACTTTTTAAGACGCGTCAGTTTGTTGCTGATGCCAGTCCCCGAAGCAGAAGCCTGATGATGATCTTTCTTGAATCATTGGATCTCTTTGAAGAAACTATGTACTCTTATCAGGATTATAAACTATTACATAAAAATATTTCGGCAGATTTATTGAATAAATTCTATCGCAGCATATTACAAGTAGTTGCAGAATTCGAATTGATTGGCCTGTCGGTTCAGTCCGGTATTGTTATCAAAAAGATTCCTTCACTTGAAATTACAATACATGAACTGGAGCAATCACTTAATGACTACAAAACAAAATCATTAACTCCGGAAGAAGCCCAAAGCGTACGTGCATTAGAACAAACGCTTAAAAATATTCACGGCATTGTTAACCGGTTAACAAAAATCATTCTCTATACCCGAATGGAAGCGCACGATCCTGAGCGTTTTCCTGATCAGGATATTGAAAAGCCACCGGGAACAGAACCCATAACGTTCTCGTTGCTGCGAGAGAATTTTACATTCAAGTCAAACACATTTCGTTATGCTACGCGGCTTTCGATAGCATTGGTGGTGGGTTTTGTTGTTGCTTCTCTTTTTGAATTAGGACATGCTTACTGGGTAATGCTTACTATCATCACTATTCTTAAACCAGTTTATAATCTTACGAAAGAGAGAAACATTCAACGTGTAGCAGGTACTCTTGGAGGAGTGCTTATAGCTAGTGGAATTTTATACCTTATTTCCAACACTACTGTTCTGATGGCGATCATGATCATTTGCATGCTCATGGCCTACAGTCTGCTTCGATTAACATATCTTGGTTTCGTTACTTTCCTCACCATCTATGTACTCATCACTTTTCATTTTCTTAATCCTATTCAGTTTAAGAGTTTAATTGGAGAGCGACTGATTGATACCTTGGTTGGATCTGTGGTTGCAGCACTGGCAGCACGTTTCATCTTTCCAGTGTGGCAGCACTACACCATTCAGTCTGCCATGAAGAAAATGCTTCTTACCAGCACAACCTATATGCTCTCTGCCTGGAATGCATTTCGAAATGCTTCACATCGCACACAATACAATGCAGCACGTAATGAAGCAATTGTTGCGCTGACAAATCTTTCTGATAATTTTCAACAAATGCTTGCTGAACCTGAGCAATCGCTTCAATATCCGGAAACACATCAATTTGTTATTGCCAGTCATACACTGATAAGCCGAATTTCAGCATTGACACCAAAAGACTTTGGCCACCCTGAAGTGGCTGAAAAAATTATTGAACAAATTACGGATGCATTACAAAAAGCGGAAGCGAATCTTAATACAGAGATTTCAGATCTTCATTCGCTGACAGAAAATTCTCTTCATCCTGAGCACATCACTACATTACCTGCACTTCATCCATTATCTATAATCCTGTCTCTTTCGAAGGATATTAAAACCATTACAACAAAACTGAAGGTTATATCTGAGACAAAAGTTACTGATTGAGTAACTCCTAGAGACTGTAAAAAATTGATCTATTTCTTTATCGTGAATGTAAACTCAGAGCCAACACCAAGTTCAGATGTAACATGAATTGTTCCACCTAATCTCTCTATTAATTTTTTAACAGTAGAAAGTCCAATGCCTGTACCCATATTACCATCTCGGTCCTTCTTGTTCAAGTGAGTAAACAGGTTGAATATTTTGGGAAGATCATCGGCATGCATGCCCATTCCATTATCTTTTACACTAAAATGGTAGAATTCATCAGTCTGTAGAAAAAGAATTTCAATAACAGGTTTGGGCTTATCGTTATACTTGATGCTGTTAACAATAAGATTCAATAATATTTGTTGAAGTGCAACCTTATTAGCCTGAATGAAAATTGTTTCATGCAGGTAATTAAATTGAACTTCCTTTTTAGCGTTAACAAGACTTATAATTTCCTGAAGCAAAAGTTGTACATCAATATTTTCACGCTTATCATTCTCAACCTGACTTCCCCGATAGTAGTCCACTATCCCATCAATAAGTTTCTTTAATCTTTCAGTCGATTCGTTCAAATATCCAATGTATGTATTGCCTTCTTTATCCAATTGAGACGAATACTTATCACCTAGCAGCTGAATAATTGAAATGATATTGTTGACTGGTGACTTTATATCATGTGAGACGACGTATGAAAATTCCTCCAGCTCAGTATAACGTTCATGTAAATCTCTCCTGCTCTTTTCAAGTTCAATGTTTTTCTTGCGAAGTTCAAGAACAATCATAGTCTGGTTTGCCAATGAACGCAATGAAGCCTTCTGATTTTCTGTTAGCTCTCTGGGCTTCCCATCTATAACACATAACGTTCCTAAGGCAAATCCTTTATCGTTCACTAGTGGCACACCAGCATAAAAAATAACATGCGGGTCCCCCACTACCAGTGGATTGTCTTTAAATCGGATATCCTCCCGGGAATCAGACACCACCAAAATATCTTTTGGATTATTAATAGCGTGTGCACAAAATGCATATTCACGTGACGTTTCAGATGAATCTAATCCAATCTGAGATTTAAACCATTGGCGGTTAGTATCAATGAGTGTGATCGTTGAAATTGGAGTTTGGCAAATTTCAGAAGCTATGCGTGTAATGTCGTCAAAATCTTTTTCTGGTAGCGTGTCCAGAATTTCATACTCGGTCAAGGATCTTAACCTTTCTTTTTCATTTACAGGAATACTCGGAGCTACCATTGTTTTTCAAAGTTAGATTACTGGGTAAACAATCATTGTAAACAAATGGTTTATCGGGTAATAAATATCATTGTTCCTTAGAACCATTAATCATTCGCTCAA
>DATJHZ010000612.1:0-3557 GCA_035493595.1 Cyclobacteriaceae bacterium
ATATTATTGTGTGGTTATGGTATCATACGATCCATACTTCGTAAGCGTAAGTATGCAGCTTTTGAAAATAAGAGTGTGAGCTAGAACAATGCAGGAAAAGAAAAACATACGGCTACTCATTTCATTGGTGATTCTTATCGCACTGACCGGCTTGGTATATTGGTTAAGTCTGGAGAAATCAACTATTGAAATTGACAAGACTATTTTTCGCGTTGACGATTTTAAAACTATAGATGAAGTAACCTTCAATTCAAAAGGTAATACGGTAACATTGAAGTTTGACGGAACACGCTGGCGCGTAAATGATCTGTATGAGGCTGATCGCCATCTTGTAGATGTTTTGTTTGCTACCTTGCAGCAGGCAGAGCCAAAGCGTCCCGTTGCAGCTTCCATCAAAGACTCAATTTCAAATGAGATACTTAATAATGGTGTGAAAGTTTCATTGAAAGCTTCCGGGAAAGACCTGAAAGTATTTTATGCTGGAGGAAATCTATCGAAAACACAGGCTTATTTTCTCGACGGTAAAGATGCGCCTTATATCATGGTGATTCCCGGATACCGCGTTTATGCCTCTGGCATTCTGGAATTGGATGAGAATGGATGGCGTGACAAGCGTGTTTTTAATTTCAGCTGGCGAAATTTTAAGGAGTTCACTGCCCAATTTCCAACACAAGCCAAACAGAACTTCAGAGCGGCCTATTTCAATAATTTTTTTGGAGTAGAAGGGCTTGCTGAAAGCGATACCATAAAATTGAATGCTTTTATGGATGGCATGATGAGGCTTTCGGCCGATAATTTCATAAAAGCTGGTTACTCAGCCCGTTATGATAGCCTTATCAAGACAAATCCTGCTATGATTATTGAGATAAAAGACATTGCAGACCGAAAATATCCTTTAATTATTTTCAATCCCCTGCGAAAAGATCCCTATGTTTTAGGCGTATTTGGCAACAATGAGGCTGTCCTTTTTCAGCATGATAAAATTGCGCCATTGGTTAGGGGGAAAGACTACTTTATTAAAAAGCCCTAAACGCCATCAGAAGCGAGAAAAAGCTTTAAAACCTTAAAATATATGGTTTTTAGGCCCTCTGCGGACATTTTTCAGATTGGTTTTTCTTTTTAACTTTACCCCCTCTTTTAGAACTAAACACTTTTTCACGAATGAAGTTTATTGTTAACTCTGCTTACTTGCTTAAGCAACTATCTAATATAAATGGTGTAATCACAACAAACCCTGTTGTTCCAATCCTTGAAAACTTCCTTTTTGAATTAGATAAGGGAGCTCTTACAGTAACTGCTTCTGATCTTCAGACTTCTATGATCACTGAACTTCAGGTGGAGTCTAAAGAAAAAGGTAGCATCGCAGTTCCGGCACGTATCCTTCTTGATACACTTAAGAACTTGCCAGAGCAGCCTGTGACTTTCTCTATTGATGAGTCAACCTACAGCATCGAAATTATTTCCGACAACGGACGTTATAAATTGTCAGGCGAAAACGCGACTGACTTCCCTAAAGTACCAACTGTATCGAACGACTTCACAGCAGAGATTTCTACTGAAGTTCTTTCACGTGCCGTAAACAATACCATCTTCGCTACCAGCAATGACGAACTTCGTCCGGCGATGACAGGTGTTT
Source organism: Cyclobacteriaceae bacterium (assembly GCA_035493595.1). Taxonomy (GTDB): domain Bacteria; phylum Bacteroidota; class Bacteroidia; order Cytophagales; family Cyclobacteriaceae; genus DATCRE01. The sequence continues at coordinate 1,637 of DATJHZ010000612.1, forward strand.
ATGTAAACCTGGGCGATAAGAATACAACCTTCGTAGCTACTGACGGACACCGTTTGGTTCGCTATAGAAGAAGTGATGTTAAGTCTGAGAACGGCAGCACTATCATCATTCCACGTAAAGCATTGAATTTGTTAAAAGCAACGTTGCCTACTGAGAATACTGAAGTGAGTTTGAACTTTAACGTATCAAACGCTTTCTTCAAGTTTGGTAACATCAAAATGATTTGCCGTCTTATCGATGAGCGCTTCCCGGATTATGATAACGTAATTCCTACAGGCAACAACATCAAGATGACAATTGATCGCACTGATTTGCTTGGTGCATTGAAACGTATCTCCATCTATTCAAATAAAACTACACATCAGGTAAGGTTAAAAATCACAGGCAGCGAATTACAAATCTCTGCTGAAGATCTTGACTTCTCTAACGAAGCGAACGAAAGACTTTCATGTGAGCACGAAGGCGAGGATATCGAAATTGGTTTCAATGCCAAGTTCCTCATCGAAATGTTAACCAACATCGATGCTGATCAGATTCGCTTAAACATGTCAGCTCCTAATAAGGCTGGTGTTATCGTTCCTGCTGAGAAAGACAAGAGCGAAGACATCCTTATGTTGGTGATGCCAGTAATGTTGAATCAGTACGTTTAGGATCGATCCACAGCAAGGAAATATTCAATAATCTTAAAAGACCCTCATGAAGACTCTTATGCTTCTAGCCATGCTATGTTTTGGAATAGCATGCCAGGCTCAATATGCTAACAGGCAATATGTACAAATTGCACCGGTATCATTAAAATCAAGCAATTCATTTTCGGAGACAACACCTACACGCATGCCCGGTGAGCGCATGCAGAATGTAGGCAGAGGACTTACACTTGGCGGCAGCGCCTTGTTGATTGGAGGTATAATTCTAACATCCACAACAGATTTTGATAATCTCGTAGATGATGACGATAACGTAAACAAAAAACAACTAAGACATTTAACCTATGGTATAGAGTTAATTGTCTTTGGAGTTGGCATGACTGTGCCTGGTATTATTTTCTGGTCGAAGGGTTCTCATAAATTAAGTAGATATAAAAGAGAACAAAACATAACGCTCGGTACTAAAGGAGCGGGCCTTTCATTAAAGTATCATTTCTAAGTCATGTATAAAATTCTACTTCTTATTTCTTTTGTTGTTATTTCAGTTTCTGCCTCGGCACAATATGCTAACAGGCAATATGCCAGAGTTACACCTGTTTCGTTAAATTTGATTAGCTCTTTTACCACAGAGCCTACTACAACTCGAGCTCCTGGCGAACGTATGAGAGATGTTGGAACAAGTTTGATTTTAGGAGGAGTTGTACTTGAAGCAATTGGAATAGCTACTTTGTCGAGCGTTGACGGTCTGAAATTGGGAGTAGGATCTTTCTCATATCAATCATCTAATCCTAACGATGAAGACCAATTGCCAACTAAGGCAGTTGTTGGTTTACTTGGAGTTGTAGGAGGAGTTGGTATGATGGTTCCGGGAATTATCTTCTGTGCTAAGGGAACGAAGCGTTATAACTATTACAAGAATCATGAAAACCAGGTAGCTATACATATGAAAGGAGCTGGTCTTTCATTCAAGTATTATTTTTAATTTAATAATTCATTTTAATGTCTAAAATTCTACTCTTCATTTCATTTGTTGTTGTTTCAATTTCTGCTTCGGCACAATACTCTCCTGAAAAAAAGACAGCATATGTAACTAACTCTTACAATGCGCCAGGTCTTAAAATGAAACGCACCGGAACTACCCTTACCGTTGTTGGAGGTGCCTTACTGGTTGGAGGCGTTATACTAGTATCGAACGCAAGTGCCTTGTATTATAACTCATCAAATACAAATGGAACAACTACATCAAGTGGAGATCCTAAAGGTGGTTTTGGTAT
>DATJHZ010000613.1:0-4919 GCA_035493595.1 Cyclobacteriaceae bacterium
AAAAAAGTGACCATGCAGGAGCATTGAAGGCAAAGAGATTAAAAAAACGCTCCTTCATTAGAGGAAGTGGAATAAGAAAAAGTGAGCATACAAACAGTACAGCAACTTCACCTGAATTGTAAGCAGACGGAGATGCAAAAGGGTCCAGAAGAAAACCCAATAGTCCCAATACAGAACCTAAAATCACTAAAGGGTGCAGTCTTATCAGCCTCGACTTGAAAAACTCTTTTACTCCCATTTTTCCGATGCGATCATCATAAGCGTAGCCAATGACAAACCCCGATAGACAAAAGAAAAAGTCCACGGCTAAGAAACCATGACCTATAAAGTTTTTGCTGGCATTAGGAGAAACCCATTCCGTAAAGTGGAAGATGACAACAGCCAGCGCTGCAACACCTCTCAATCCATCAAGAATCTCAAAATGCTTTTTGGTGTTTAAAAGACTCGGGTTTGGTTTTACTTCATTCATTATTTTTCTTGCCTTTGTTAGAGTTCATCTGCAAACGTATATAAAGGTGGATAATTTAACTTGAGCAAACTGATAGAAGGTTAAATAGATCTTTTTGCATGTACTGCCATTTGGCCATGAGTGAAATTGACCTTGGGTTCTTGATGGGTCGTTGTTGGGTACAGGCTGGGGCTATACTGCATGGGTTCCTGAAGCATCTGTCCACAGATTGGGTGTGGTATGCTTTCTACTTTTGAAATATTGATGTTTATTAAATTGTAACTGAAGATAAAGTGTAATTGATTATTTTACAGACAGAGTAATTCCAATACATAAATCTTATGACAAGCCAAGAGGTTGAAGAAATAATGGAGACTGGATATATTAAACCTACTGGTGGTGACTGGTACTATATGATTAACGGAATATTTATTGGAATGGGTATTTATGGGGCGGGCGGAGTGGTTATCATGATGATACTTAGACTTCCAGAGCCGTTCACCTGGATTTACCTTCTTCTCTTACTGGCGTTTATTATATATCTGTATTGGCGAGACACACAACTTAAAATTGTGAAAACGGGTCTACCCAAAAATGAAAATCTGAACTTGTTGAGAAAAGTATTCAATCAATTAGACTGGCCAACACACGAATTATCTAATCAGATTGAAATTATAGACAATAAATACATATTGAAATTTATTCGGGCGAGAGTTATGTATACGGACAATTTTATTGGATATAATTTTCAATACATCTCAAACACCAAAGCAGGTCGCCCCGCATTCTTCATCGGTATTCGAACATACTTAAAAAGTAAATTTGAAAACACACTGGAAGAATTTGTCTCCCACAATGACTTAGCTGACTCATAGCTCAACAATTCTCTAAATCGAATATTTCATTCCCAAGGATCAACGAACGCACCTAAATACATATTCTTCAATTATTTCATGTGGCGCACAGTCAGTCCTTCTGCGTCAGATCCATGTACTTCACCATCATCGTTCAATATTAATCTTACACCGTTTTTCCAGTAAGCTGCGTGTCCAGTAATGTTACCAGAGACATAGATGTCACCGGCGTCTGTGAGCTTGATAGCATTAGCTCGACTGCTAAAGGCTGAAGACGATTCTATCGGTACTTGCAGTACCATTCGTACGCCGTTTTTCCAGATACAAGCCTTCTGCAAGGTGTCACCCTGAACATACCAACCTGCTAAATAAACATCTTCATTTTTAGTAACATATATGGATGAGGAATTGGAAGTTGCTACTGTATCCAAAACTGAAATAAGAACATTATTTTTCCAATAAGCTGCTCTATACCGATTTGCTTTTAAAATACTTCCAGCAACAAATATGTCGCTGTTGACAACAAACACAGCACTTGCCGATGATGTTGAATCTGTAAGATGTACGATTTCCTGATTCTTCCAATAGATAGCTTTATTGTCATAATTGCCTGCAATGTAAACATCCTCATTCTCGGTCACGAAGAGCCCGGACGTGGAGGCGTTTATTTTGGAATCCGTGAGTGGTGTTTTAGTTCCATTTTTCCAATAGGTTGGTTCAGGCGTATCTGGCGAGGTGAATCCATTGCCTGTGATGTGAACATCTCCATTTGATGAAACGATAATTGCATTAGGTTTTCCATCCAATGATGTCTCTTGATCATTCCTCCAGTATTTTCCTTCACCGGCTATAGAACCCGCTACATATATATCACCATTTGATGTTACAAAAATTGCATTCGCAATGGCATTCTCGTTTAGTACATGACTCGTCCCGTCTTTCCAATAGACGGCCCTGACATCATTGTAGCCCGCCTGACTAAGCGTGCCTGAGATATACACTTCGTCTCTTGCTTTTTGATTATCATCTTTGCACGACAGAAGAGAACATAGGATCATTATTATGATTAGCGAATTTTTCATTTCGAGATCTTTTTATAAAAGTGAAGAATAAATAGTAATTACGAAAATGGTTTTGGACGGGATTTCTCTCATCTCGCGATGAACTGCGTTCCTCACAAGAGGACCCAAAACTCTTTCACTTTAAAATCAACAAAAGAAGGTAGTGCCACAATTTTTGCAATCTTTGAAGTTTGCTTTTACAAACTACTACTATTTCATCCTACATGATCAAAGAACGCAATACCTACATCGACAACATTCGGGTTTACCTTACCATATTGGTGATCCTCCACCACACTGCCATCACTTATGGAGCGCCAGGAGGCTGGTATTACACGGAAGAAAACACTAGCTATGTTACGGGTATTTTGTTTACACTCTTTGTAGCCACTAATCAGGCCTTCTTCATGGGCTTCTTCTTTTTCCTTTCTTCGTACTTCATTCCTTCTTCATATTCCCGCAAAGGATCAAAACAATTTATGCTGGATCGTCTCAAGCGATTAGGCATCCCTTTGATCTTCTATTCATTGGTACTTGCTCCCGTTACTATTTACCTGATGTTGAAATTCTCACAGGGTGCTACTTACTCTTTTACGGAATATTATATGAGTCGCTCTAACTGGATTGATTTCGGAGTGCTTTGGTTTGCGGCAGCATTACTTTTATTTACCACATGCTATTGGTTGTATCGAAAGTCATCACCCAACAGCAACTCAACACCTCTGGCTTTTCCTGCCAACAGAACTATCTTCCTCTTTGCATTAGCATTGGGTATCATCTCTTTTTTTGTACGGATTCCTTTTCCCGTGGGCTGGACATTGAAGCCACTTGGTTTTCAGTTGGGACACTTCACTCAATACATTGCCATGTTTACTATCGGTATCATTGCGTATCAAAACAACTGGCTTGCTTCCATCACTTATCAGAAAGGAATACAATGGTTACGTGTAGCCTTGATTCTTTTGTTTGTTGGCTTTCCGTTTATGTTTGTAGTGAAGGAGGTAACACACAGTCCGCTGAGCGATTTTGAGGGAGGACTAAACTGGACATCGCTCATCAGTTGTGTGTGGGAGCAACTCATGGGCGTTTCGCTTGTGATGACATTCCTTGGAATTGGCAGAGCTAAATGGAACCAGGAGAAACAATTACTCAACACCATGGCCCGAAGTGCCTATGCTGTTTATATTATTCATCCGCTTGTACTGGTGTCTGTTTCTTTGCTGATGATGAACGTAGCTCTCACTCCTGGTCTGAAATTTTTGATCACTGGAACGATCAGTGTAGTAATTAGTTTTCTGGTTGGAAAGATGTTGGTGAAGGTGCCTTTGGTGAGGGATGTGGTTTGATGCATAACATATGTTTTATAGTCGTTCTTATCATAGCGCTTTCAGTCTTATTTAGTTAAGAATATTCTGACATTATTATCTGTTCGGATGGGTACGCCCTTTATCTTACCTGGAATCCAAGTAGGATACTTGGATTGTATGTATTGAACAGCAATAGCAAACAATTTATCCTTGTACTTTTTATTTTCATTCGACTCTGCCACAAAATTTCCCACATAGAAGTTTGAAACTGTACTATCTTTCTCAACAATAAATCCCAAATCAAAAAAAGGCCATCCTTTGCTTCCATTTATATCAATTTCTGAAACAGTAATGTTCGGGAGATAATCACTTGTTCTCTTATTTTCATTGGGAAGTCTAGGCCTTTCGTCGCAGTCCCAATACTGCACGGTTTTATTTTTTGAGTTTACATTGAGCAAAAACATGCTATCAGCATGAATGTGTAATTGCTCTTTAAATTTAGATCCAAATTTTTTCTTTATGATTTCGTCCATATAATCACCATAGCATCCTTGTGTCTGTCCCTCGAAAACAATGCATCCAATCAAATCAAAATCGAAAACAAGCCCATGCTCTTCACAGAGTTTTCGAAGTTCCTCTTCGTACCGAATATTTCCAAATAGGAATCCTGCACTCTGTGTGAAAACTATTTTCCCATCTTTTATTTCTTTTTTTGCCCTTTCTATGTCTGAGATACAAAGACTGTCGGTCGGATTAGGATTCATAACATAAGCTATCGTTTCTGGAGTTTTCTGCTCGTCAGGTTTTTTAATAGGCTTAGTTTGAGAGCAGGCGCACAACGAGATTAATATAAATATAAATGTTAAGTACTTCATCTTATTTATCAATGCCACACACAATATCTCTTTTTACCGCAAGTTTAGCTTTAGCGCAACTTCTGGTTGTATAGTATCAAGCTTCCAACTTGAGCAAAAGAAAAAAACTTAGCCAGCGTATTTTGAAAACATAAAATCATACACCTCTTTTTCAAGTTCTTTTTTCTCCCTTTGATTAATTACTATGACGATCATAAGACCAACGCCAAGTAAAGGCGCATACTTGCTGCCAAACTGAGGATGAATTTGAACAACATTCTTTGGTTTAAGAAAAATTCTAACGCCTACACTAAATGTTTTACCCACTATTATGCTACGTCCCTTCCCCCAGCCGAAAATAAATACAGAATAATTTTTAGGTAAGTACTCCTTTT
>DATJHZ010000614.1:0-3473 GCA_035493595.1 Cyclobacteriaceae bacterium
ATCGTTGGCTAAGATAACGGTCACACATAAAAACTCGAGCTTTGATGCATCCGTGATTTCATAATTTAAAATGTGATTAGCCGAAGCTTGAGGGCTTATTGATTCGGTTACAGCTTCACGAACAGAGGTCACACCAGAAAGGCTGAGTTCCAATGACATGTTCGTTACAGAAACATTACCTTCATTATGCAAGGCAGCTATCAATTTCAAAGAGCCATCATCGTTTTTAATAATGTTAAAACCGATAAGTGAAATATCATAAACAGGAAGCATTGCCTTTATTATTTTGCTGAATGTATCAGAGCATCCTAAGTTATTATAGGCAGTTAAATCAACCAGATGATCTCCTATTTCATTAAAGGTAAATGAAGGTGATACATCAGTTGACGTTGTATTATTACTGTCATTAAATGTCCAGAGATAAGATGTGGCATTGCTTGAACTATTTGAAAATGTAACATCTAGTGGTGGAACACCAGCCTCAGGATTGGCAGTGAATAAAGCAGTTGGAGCGTTCTGAATTGAAACGCTTTTAGTAATAGAATATTTGCATCCGGATTGTGCCGTTACATCCATAGTAGTACTGACCGCACCGACAGATGGAAACGTAAATATTGTCGGAGATCCTGTTGCTGTACCCAATGTTCCAAACGTCCATTGTTGTGTAGTTACCGGATCATTGGAGCCATCTGTTAAATCAACAAATTCTGTATTTTGATCAACACAGTTTTTCTGAAAAGAAAAATCGGGCACTAAAGGTTTAGGAACATTTACAGCTTTAGACAAAAATGAAATACAATTATTAGTTGACGTCACAGTAAGATTCACTGTGTAATTACCAGAAGCTGCAAAGACATGGATAGGATTTTTTATGCTATAGGTTGTATTCTCTATTTGCCAAAACCAAGATTGTGCATTGTCTGATTCATCACTAAAGGTTGTCCCCTGATTTTGACAGGCTGGGCTATTACTAAACGCTACTTGTGGAGCTTGTGAAACAGTTACTTTCTTTACAACTGTTGCTTGACAGCCAAAGTTGGTTTTAGCCGTTAACGAAACATTATAATCTCCCGCTGTACTATAGGTATGCTGTGCATTTCTTATAGCTGATGAGTTTAAGCCACTGCTAGGATCATCAAAACTCCATAGCCACGAGGCCAGATTGCTATCAACCGGATTAGGTGTAAGGTCGTTAAATTGTGATGGAGAACCTGTGCAGGAAAATGGAGGTAGGGATAGAGAGAAATCTGGAACAGGATTCGTATAAATAGTAAGATTTTGCTTAGTCGAATTTTGACAACCATTCGCACTGGTTCCTTGTAAAACAACACCATACGTTCCAAAGCTAGTATAAACATGTGATGCATTCGTCGAGCTGCTTGTTTGACTATCACCAAAGTCCCATAAATAATCTGTAACCGGATCAGTGGTAGTATTCGTAAACGTCACAGCATTGTTCTCACACTTCCCAAAAGAAGTAAATCCAACCTGTGGTCCTGCCAGCAGAGAATTAATAACTTGAGACGACTCATTAAAACAACCGAGTATACTAGCCTTAAGTTTTATCGTTTGAGAAGAGTTACTACTAAATGCCTGTTGTAAATCTTTAGTTGTAGAAACAGAAGAGCCATTCACAAACCACTCCCAAGTGGGATTAGAACCCGCGTCGAAGGTAGATGTATTCGTAAACGTTAATTGTTGATTAGTGCAAAGAGGATTATTTGTTGGCAGTGTGAAGGTTGAGACGGGCGGATTGAAGATCTGTACATTTTTAATATTTATGCTTGAACAGCCGGCCGTGTTAGTTGCTTTTAATTTCACGGCAAAATTTCCTATTGTTGCAAATTGATGCGAAGGGGTTGGGCTTGTTGAAGAAAACCCATCACCAAAGTCCCAATTCAAGGTCTGAAGTGTAGCCGAAGTATTTACAGTAAAATTGATATTAACTCCAAGACACTTACTGGGCACTGAATCTATAAAAAAGGTAGGAGCATCCAGATTCTGAACTGAAATAGGAATTGTTTTATTCTCAACAGTTCCATCAGCATAAGTAACCTTGGCTATAATAGCTTTTGTGCCACTTGTGGAATAAGAAATTAGTCCTGGGTTTTTATTAACCGATGATTGTATACTAGCGTCGCAAGGAAGGTTTGGAAAAGTTAACGAGTACATATTGGAGTTAGTACCATTTATCGTAAATGCTGTCCAGTTACTATTCTGATTTACTGCAAAAATGCTATAACTACCTACTAAAGAAGAAGCTAGGTTTCCAAAATCAGTCACGGTTGGATTTGCATTCGTAATGTCGGTACCGAAGTCTATGTTTGCTACACCACCACCAATATTAGAAGCCATACCGTAGATATTATTTCCTTCTTTACCAATCCAAAGCCGGTAAGGCGAAAAATTAAATTGATTTGCCGGAAGAGCAGTTATTACTGGAGTTGATGCAAAATTGTTTCCATAATCAAGACGAATCAGATTTCGGGTATCATAACGTAGCACGATAGCTGAATACGAATTGCAATTGTCAACAATTTGAATATCCACCAAATAACCTCCTACGCTTGTATTGGTTATCGTACCCGCCGGCTGATCAAGACCATTCGGAAAAGGAATAGATGATACCGTACCAGAATTATTTGATACCAAAACTACAAAAGAAGAAGCACCAAGTTGAATTATATCTAACGCTCCTTCCACTCCTCCGACTCCAGTTACTACTACAGATGCAGTAGGTGCTGTGTTCAGTAAGGAAGTTCCAAAATTTAAAGCAACAATAGAATTGGAGCTCTGATTAAAGACCAAACCAAACCAAATATTACCTTGCTTAACAATTTTCAATGATGTTGGAGCACTTAGCAAACCTCCGGGATTACCTAGGTTATTATCAACTGCTGTGATTGAACTTAAATCAGCTCCTAAATCAATTCTTCGAATTGAATTCGCATTGATGCTTATTGAAAATGCATACCATTTGCCTTGATCTTCTATAATTGATAAATCAAAAGCTGAGCTAAAGCCTATCTTGGCAAGATTAGTTGCATACGGTGTTTTAACAAGATCACCAGGACAAAAATCCCATCCATATGAAGAAGCACTTGTATTATTGGTCATCTCAAAAAATTCTTTTTTGCAAACTGATGCAGGAGATGTTACATTAATGGAATTGCATTGAGAGATACCAATAAATGAAATGGCACTTAACAGAATTATCAAAAAAATTGTGAAATATATCCTCATGACAACATTTGATACCTACTTAATAAAAATAGTAATCTTTTAAGACTGTTTTTCACCGGAATAAGAGATTAAAACAATGTAAGATTATGACTTAAAATCCACTACTGATACTGAATTAACAGAATCCATACAGATTTACATCAAATTTACCTGGATTGGGTGTCAACTTTTTGAAGTATAGAAGGATTACTAAAGTATAAATTAAATAACATAGCTTTTTCCTTAGTTCC
>DATJHZ010000615.1:0-45983 GCA_035493595.1 Cyclobacteriaceae bacterium
CTTCAAATGCTATTTCTGAGAGTGTAAATTTATGAGTGTCCATGAGCTTAATGGCTTGTTTCATGCGCACCATTCGAATGAATTCTACAACAGATTTTCCCGTCAGGCCTTTAATCTTACGGTAAACCTGCATTCTACTCAAGTTAAAAAGTTCAGCGACTGAATCAACACTGAGTTGGGTGTCTTGTAAATTCTTTAGTATGTAATCAATAGCTTTCTGCAAAAATGCTTCATCAAGTGCGTTGCTTGCAATCATGCTTGGCATCAAATAGACATCTTGACTGAATCGCGAATACAATTTCTGACGAGACTCAATGATCTGGTGAAGATGGGCTTTTAAATATCGGATGTTAAATGGCTTTGTTATATACACGTCGGCACCCGTTTTTATTCCACTTATTTGATCTTCAATGGTAGATTTTGCTGTAAGAAGAATAAAAGGAATATGACTTGTATTTATATCACCTTTAATGGAATTGCAGAATTCAATACCATCTACGTTTGGCATCATTATGTCGCTGATGATGAGGTAGGGATTCTTTTCCAAAGCAATGGCCAGTCCTTCTTTACCATCCTTCGCCTCCAGAACTGAGAACTCTTTTCTTAGCTCTGTCACTAAGTATTCTCTCAACTCATCATTATCCTCAGCAACAAGTATCTCAACCTTGCCCGAGTCAAGGTGATCTTCATCATCATGACTGTATTGTAAATCAATTGTTCCCGAATAGCCATCTTTGTTATCGTACACCATTTCGTTTGGTGCGAGAATGTTCTCTTCAACCTGAAAGGCAATGGCATCTATTGGAAGAGAGATTGTAAAAACTGTAGAGTGATCAGGAATACTTTCAGCAGTAATTTTTCCCTGATGAAGTTCAACAAGGGATTTTGTCAATGACAGGCCAATTCCTGTTCCAGGACTAGAAATCTTAGACGAGGATTTTGCCTGATAAAACTTCTCAAAAATCCTGGGCAGTTCATCAGCGGATATACCTATTCCGTTATCAACGATGACTAACTCTAAATAACGGCATAATGTTCCGTCTGCAATGATTGAGTGGTTTGTGCTTATTTGCAATTTGATCTTACCACCATCAGCAGTAAATTTGAAGGCATTCGAAAGTACATTAAAGAGTATTCGCTCCAGTTTATCATTATCAAACCACCCCGTTAAGGATTGTAAATCTGAGGTGAGTGAAAAACTGATCTTTCTCTTTAGGGCCATTTCATCGAAAGCAGATGATGTTTCGATGATGAATTGAAGAAGGTCACCATGTTTTACATTCAGCTTAACATTTCCCCCTTCAAGTTTTGTGAAATCTGCAAGTTCGTTTACAAGTCGCATCATTCTATTGGCGTTCTTGTACGCTGTGAAAATTCGTTCGCGTAATTGTCCAGTGGCCTCATCTGTATCCATCAGACTTTCCAGGGGCATCAACACTAAGCTTAATGGTGTTCTAAACTCATGAGAGATATTCGTAAAAAATTGTGTTTTTAACTCACTTAACTCGTGCTCTTGTTCACGGGCTAATTTCTCAAATGTAAGCTGATTTTTTATTCTCAATCTTTCAATCCTGAATTTCATTAAGGCATAAATAGCAAGCGCTAACAGTGTAACATAAATACAAATTGCCCACCATGTTTTCCAAAACACTTCGTCAATTGTTATTTCAAGACGAAGCGGAGATTCGCTCCATACACCTTCGCGATTTGCGGCCTTAACTAGAAACACATAGTGTCCAGGATCAATGTTAGTGTACGTTGCACTATGATTGGTTCCAATACAATTCCAGTCGGTATCAAATCCTTCAAGTTTGTAGCAATAAGTATATTGAGTGGAATGATTGTAGTCCAGTGCAACAAAGTCGATCATGAATGAGCGCTGATCGTAAGATAGCTCTATGTCTGAAGTTAAGCTTATGTGTTTCGATAATGGCGAATCAATCTTTCCCGGGCGAACAGACTGATTATTGATTTTTAGATCAGATAAATAAATTGTTGGCTTTCCGGAATGAGTATGAATGCTATCCGGAAAAAAGCAGTCGAATCCGTTGTTACTACCAAAGAAAAATTTACCAGACGAACTCATTAATGATGCATTGGTATAAAAATTATTTGATTTCAATCCATCTTCAACGGCATAGTTGATAACTGTATTTGTGGCTACTTCCAATTTGGACAGTCCCATATTTCCGCCCATCCAAATATTACCATGGCGATCTGTCAGAAGAGACCGAATCGTATTACTTATCAATCCTTTATCAGTGCGATACAATATGAATTTTGTACTCTCCTTTTTCTTCAGGTTTAAACCATTATCTCCTGTTGCAACCCACAAATTTTTATTTTTGTCTTCTCTGATCGCCTGAATCAATGCGCCACTAATACATCCCTTTGTAGTGTCTGGAACATGTAACGAATAGGTAAACGAATAATCTCCCTTCCTTTTCAATTCATATAAACCGTACAAAGTCCCCACCCAAAAAATTCCATCAGAATCTTCCGTCATCGCTGTTATGTATGCGGTATTTGGAATATGATGCGGCTGATCATACTCCGTGATGCTGACAAATTTTTGTTTTTTAGCGTCGAAAAAAAACAATGCACTTCCCCAGGTTCCTGCCCACACTACTCCGTTTCTATCTTCATACAAACAAAAAACCTGATCGTTACCAAATCCATCTGAATGAATAGAATAATTAACCACCTGATGTGTTGTCGCATTTATTCTATAAACTCCTTTTCCTAAAGTACCTAACCATAATTCACCCTGACGATCACAGATAACCGATGAAACATTTTTGCTTGATAACTTCTGATTGATTTCAGAAACATTTTGCAACGCATGTGTTTTCGAATCAATTTTACCTAGACCAATCCCATAATAAGCGATCCAAATATTTCCCTGTGCATCTTCTGCAAAACTTCTGGCTTCAGTATCCTGAAGAAAAGATTGCGTTATCCCCTGCTCTTTCACTTCAAAATTCTTTTGACTCACATCGAGAACAAACACACCATTATTTAACGTGCCGATCCAGATCATGCCAAGGTTATCAACATAAATTGACTCAATGGAATTAGTGGGTAGTCGTTTGGAGATGTTCTTTTCATCTGTCAACTTATTGACCTTCCTGGCGCTGACATCCACATAACTAAAGCCCGCATTTTCTCCACCTACAAGTAAATTGCCATGATGATCAAAACATATTGTCAACACGCGACTCGAATTTCCCCCGAACTCTTCCCCTGATAAAATCTCCCGATACGAGTAATATCCATTTCGTGGTATCACCTGAGTAATTTGTCCATTCACTCTTGCCATCCATATGTTTCCTATCCTGTCGACAACCATGTCGCTGATCTGTTTATCAGAATAATATTCCAGAGAATTTAGCGGAAGTCTTTTTCTGGTGTCAGGATCATACAACAATAATCCACCTTTCGTGGCACACCAGATAACATCATTGTGAAATACTAATTTACTTATAAAATTTGCTGAAGGCAGGATGCCTTTCTGAGCAGGATCAATAATATAATTGAACTCTCGTTTGACGGGATCATAGACATTTATTCCACCTTCATGCGTGCCAATCCATAGGTGACCTTTGGCATCGAATTCAATATCCGTTATATATCGATTATTAAGATAGTTGTTATTCCCAGCAATCGAATCGACATTAATAAAATTATCAAGTTCTCTATCATAAATGCATAAGCCCTGGGCAGTACCTATCCATAACTTTTTATCCTTACTTTCAACAATGATATTAATCGTACTGTGAGCAATTGTTGTGTTGTCATCTGGACTATGCATGTACCGATAAGCATTTACTCCATCATATCTGATCAACCCATCTGCTGTTCCAAACCACATGTATCCCTTGCTATCCTTATGAAAGCATCTGACATCAGAACTCGAAAGTATCCCTGGGCTAATGGGCACAAATGAAGCATGTTTTGGTTGAGCATTTACATCGGCCAGCAACCCAGAACTCACAATAAGCAACAGTAAGGACAGCACCCTGTTGAACGTTGAACTCATACGCAGAATCGACATTTCGAATACCATGAAGTAATAATTCAATCGTTTGATGAAGCAATTTAAGCCTTTATTTTAGACAAGTGTACCCTTAACAATTATTATTAATCTGTAAGGTTTTAGAAAAAAACAGTCGTCTAAAAATAATTGGACGGCTGCTTTTTTTGAGATCAACCTTCAGGCTACTCAAACAAAACCTGCGCAAAATTGTAAAGATTATTCCTCCATACTGGCCAGGTGTGGCCACCAGGATATTCGCTGTAAGAATACTTCACTCCCATCTCATCAAATTTTTCCAGCATAATCTTACAGTTATTGTAGGCTATATCTTCTTTTCCACCCATGGCAATCCAGAAACGCTTTACATTACTATTTATAGTCTTGGCATTATTCTTCATGAACTCATACTGTGGATTGGAAAGGTTGGGTTGATTAGCCCACCATCCTGAACTGAACACTCCCAGATAGGAGAATTTGTCTGTATTTTTTACGCCAGCATACAAGGTTTGTAATCCACCCATTGAAAGACCCGCCAGTGCTCTGTTTGATGCATCTGTTTTTGCACGGTAGTTCATCTCAACAAAAGGAATCACCACCTGCTTTAATTCATTCTCAAACATTCGCAGCGACTGCTCACCAAATCCAGCAATACCACCGCTTCCAAAATTTCCGTCCATCATCACCACAAGCATCGGCTTTGCTTTTTTGTTGGCAATCAGATTATCAAGAATAAGATCTGTCTTTCCCTGTGTTGCCCAACCGCGCTCATCCTCTCCACCACCATGAAGAATGTATAACACAGGATATTTTTCATTCAAACTAATATCGTAACCTGGCGGAGTGTAGACGTACATTCTGCGCCATGAATTTGTGGTCGATGAAAAATAACGTTCCATCCTGACATCACCATGCGGTACATCCTTAACGGCATAATAATCTTCTCCGGGAAATGGAATTTCTATACCACTAGCCATCCGTCCCATTCCATAGTACGACTCACTTGCAGGATCTGCAACGGCTACACCATCAATAAGCAATGAGTAATAATGAAAGCCTTCACTTTGTGGTTCGGTAGTTACATCCCAGAAACCATCCGTGCCTTTAATCATATCATACTTCTTACCCAAATCGATTTGCACCTTCTGAGCATCGGGAGCTTTAACTTTAAAGATGACACGACCATCCTGTAGAATGCGCGGATATTTTGCTGATCTTATATTCGATGTCGCAACCGAACCGAGTATATCGTATTGAGGGAAACTCAATACATCTACCGGTTTGAATAACAGCTGAGAGTACATGTAAAGATCGTTCTTCCATACTTTGAAATCATGCGCTCCAGGCTCTACATAGTAAATATGTGGTACATCATTTTTTTTGAGATAGTCGTGTGTACGCTGACTGAATGATATCAGACCATCGTCAGCACCACAAGAAATCCAAAGCAGTTTCAAGTTCTTTTTAGTCTCAGCAGGATTAGGTACTAATACTTCAGGTAGTTTTGTGTTTGGTGCAGAAGAGAATCCTCCAACCCAGGCAAACGTGTTTAGGTTGCTGAGACCGAAGTTTAATGATTGTCCTCCACCCATCGACAATCCCGCAATCGCGCGATGTTCACGATCTTTATGAACAGGGTACTTCTTTTCAACGAAAGGAATTAAATCGTTAAGTAAATCTTTTTCAAATGTGGTGAAGGCCTGAACTTTGAGGCTGTCAAAAATATTTCCCGTTGCACGGTCATCTTTCATCGCCCTGCCATTGGGCATCACCACAATCATTGGCTGTATTTTTTTGTCTTTGTAAAGATTATCCAGGATTATCTGAGGGCTTCCACCTTTCAACCACTCTTTTTCATCTCCACCAATGCCGTGTAACAAATACAATACGGGATATTTAACTTTTCGCGAATATCCGGGTGGAGTGTAGATCAATGCCCTGCGACTGACACCAACTGTTTTTGATGTATAAGAAATGGTGTCAATCTTCCCATGTACAATAGTTGGTTGTAGTACATCAAAGCCCTGTGGGGCAACTTTGTTATTTTCCTGCGCCTGAACCGTTGGCGCCAGCATCAGTATTGTAAAAATTAAAATAATAAGTTTTTTCATGGTTGCTTTCATTTTGAATCTCAAATCGAACTCTATTGTTGCATCGTTAATTTATCTTCAGACGTTTACTAAATTTTCAGTCGAAACTGATCCAGTCGACAGTCACCTTGCCATCATTCTTTTATGCTTTTTAGGTTTGAGATTTTAATCAAACAAGCCTATGTCGTTACGAATTCTAAGCACCCACTTCTTTGTCTTATTCACATTGACGCGGATGGATTTTAGTAAAATGAAAACAACATACCGATGAGCATCTGGAGAAAGTCTAAGGTCCGTTTCCATGGGATACCTCCAAACCTAAGCACCCATTTCTAAGGATGCCAGACAATCTCCATAACTCATCAATTACATGTGCAGCACCATTTTCAGATGTTGATCTTAGAATTTTGCCGCAAACGTTTCCGCTAAGGTGACCCATAAAGTCCAAATGACCATTTCAAAAAATGAACATTCCCATTCAATTTTGAAACAATTGTTATTGATTCGGGCTGAAAAGCGGGTTTTGAAAAATATACCCCTGTAGCAAAAGTGGAAGGTAATAAGGAGATCCTACTTTGTTGCCGCAAAAGATCTCGCCAGCACTAGCACACAAAACAGCGCTAACTGCAGAATAGAAGGATCAATGGTTCTCAATACTCGTCTTGTGGGGTTGTCAGAATTTGGGTTGGCGCCACAAATTTATCTAAAGCTTCAACAAAATTTAAATAAATACCTAATAATGAGGTTATTAAAAAGCTGAAGGTACTCTCAAAAAATCAAGGCATCTCTAAAAACTATTCCCTTCTCTCCTTCCCTTTCCAATCGGAAAATCTTAAGAGTTCTTAGAGATGCCTTAATGATTTTTATCGTTGAATGATCAGCTTCATAGCCGGTAAATTATTCAGACGAATCAGATAAATGCCAGAGTCAATTGTATCATCAAGCTTGATCTCCACCAATCCAGTTTCATCCTGCCTTACTTGTTTGTCTAATACGGGCTTTCCAACGATGCTATATATTTTAATAGCGACGTCATCTTTGCTATCCGTATCATTCATCCTGATAAAGACGTGATCTCCCGTAACTGGGTTAGGATAAACCTGGATAGGCTCAGCGGAATTTGCAGAAGCTTGTTCTGTTGAAGTTCTCGCATTGAAACCTGCAGGCTCTGTTCCGTAAATCAACGTGCCATTATTGTAGATCGTAATGTGGCTATTCTCTGCAAATGGTGCTGCAGGTAAATATGAGTAATCATCAGCCTGGTTAAAATTAGTCCAGTTTGTTTTGTTAAAATGATATTGGATGTTACCCGTACTACACAATGGATATAACGTACCAGCAGTTGAAGCTACTTTTAGTTCAAGATAAGTATCGGCACCACTTAACGCCGGGTTAAGCTTAACAAATTGACCTGTTACATTGGCGTTGCCGAATTTGGTATAATCAGTCTTGTAGTTTAAAGCACTTGTGCCTTCGCTGGTAAACCAGTAGCGAATCCGGAGGTCTCCATAATTTACGGGCAAGTTGCCTTCGTTATTTACTTTTAAATATGTGCTAACAATGTTTGCGCTCGAAGACTGTGTTTGAGAATAAACTTTCAAACTCAATACCGGTGTTACCACTGTGGGCTCTGTGCCATAAATTAACTTTCCGTTTCGGTATAGTGTGACGCGACTATTAGCAGCGTAGCTCGTAGCATTTAAGTAAGAATAGTCATCTGATTCACTGAGGTTTGACCAATCTACATTTGCTAACCGCGATTGAATAGCTCCTGAATTACTATTGGATAATAGGCTTCCAGCGACAGCGTCAAATCTATATTCTGCATAACCTAAAGCACCGTTGCGGGGCTGTGATAGTGTTACATAGGTTAAATGAATCTTACTTGTACCTAGTGGCGCGTAGTCAATCCACGTGTTAATTCCTGCATAGTTCTCCGCCGTGAACCAGTAACGTGCTGTTAACTCGCTGTATGGAACTGCTATGGATCCACCATTAACAATCTTCAGGTAAGGCTTGATTTGATTATTGGTCTTATTGTTATCACCATCCATATACTGCACCGTAAGAGCTGCCTGCACAGTTACGGATTGCGAGACACTGGCAGCTGGCAGATAAGTGTGATTGCCCGGCTGAGAGGCCACAATGGTAGTAGTACCGGCTTTTACTAAGTGGATAAATCCATTCACAATAGTGGCTACTGTTGTATCAGAGCTGCTGTAGCTGATTGCCAAACCCGAAGTGCTGGTTGCTCCCGGATTAAAATCTGCATCCCATACTTGTTTTGTCGCTATTGGATTAAAGGTAATAACTTGTACACGCTTGCTGACAGTAAGTGACTGACTAACAGCAACGGCTGAGCTATACGTATCATTGCCCGTTTGCGAAGCAGTGATGACGGATGCTCCCGCCCCGGCAATACGAATCTGCCCATTCACAATAGTAGCTACTGTTGTATCTGAACTGGTGTAACTTACAGGTAAACCTGAACTTGATGTTGCGCCAGGACTAAAGTCGCTGTTACCTACAAGTTGAGCTTCCAATTCATTAAACATTATTGATTGATCTTTTTTATTAATGTTTATAGCCAGTGTTGTCGTATCCGTTCCCATGGCATTTATAGCTATAAGTTGCACGGCGAACGAACCTGCTACTGTCGGAATACCTGTTATGATGCCGTTTTTGCTACTGATGCTTAAACCTTGTGGCAAACCAACTGCCATGTAAGCGTATGGCAAATTAGTAGCAACGGTGGCGTACGTAATAGTATCGCCTATAGTGGCTGCGATGGAGTCGCCTGCTATTTCAGGTAAAGCAACAGATGTGTAAACATGATCAAAAACAGTTGTATTGATAGCCGTATTGTTGGCAGCACAATTTACTAATCCAACGTAAGCATTCTGTCTCATCTTAATGGTTTTTGAATTTTGTTTTAACCAGTTGATACCGTCTTGTGAATAGTAAGCTGAAACAATAGTATCCTGTCGCACCAACCTTAACCACTTCGCATCAGTTTGATTACTTACAATATCCTCAACGGCATTGGAAGTTGTTGTCGTTCTCGAAATGAACTCCTTTATACTGGTTGGCGTGTTCGTTAGTGTTGCATGAATAGCATTGGTAGTAACCGTATCACGAATTGTCACTCCTGCCCTTGCATACGACCGCGTATTTTGCTGATCAGCAATGCGGGTTACTATACCAACGTTACCTGAAACACGTTGATAAGCAAACTGAAACATGTCTGTCTGAAAATAGATATCAGAACCTGAACCATACAATGTTAACGTACTATCGGCAGGTTGTGTATTCCCTGTTATTCCAACAGCGCCAACGTCAGTATGTTTCCATGTATTGGATAGCGTGGTATTGATTGGAGTTGTACTCAGCTCATTACTTACACTACTTCCACCTGTACCGACTGCCTCAATAGTATAGTAATACTGAGTGCCATTGATAGCAGTAGCATCATTGTATGCTGTTGTTGTTACAGTTGAAATAAGTGTGTAAGGTCCACCGCTAACATCCGAGCGTTTCACATTGTAGCTTGTTGCGCCTGAAGAGGCAGCCCAGCTTATGTCTATACGATTATTCCATCCTGTAGCTCTGGCATTCGTGATAGAGGCAGGAGGAAGCATCATTGCTGCTTCAACCGAAGGAACTCCTTCTTTATTATCTGCAGATGATGTTACTACATAATAGTATGTACCATAAGTAGCGGTTGCATCTGTATAGGAAAGCGTTGTTACGCCGGTAACCAGTGTAGTATAAGGGCCGCCACTTACGGTTGCTCTTTTTACATTGTATGATGTTGCTCCCGGTGAGCTGCTCCAATTCACCAAAACATTCTTGTAGCTACCCGTAGCGGTTACAGTTGATGGCTTTGCAGGCGCAAACTCATTCACCAGCGCAGTTATTTCTGATGTGCTTAATGATTTACTATAAATACGAATGTCGTCTAACACACCATTGAGATAAGGATCTGGCCACTGCGATTTACCAAAATAGTTTTGTGTTGTAGCACCCATGCTACTTGGATTAAGAACCATAGCAGAATTACGTCCCACTTCCACACCATTGATATACATAATGGCTGTGCTACCCGATTGAGTAACGACCATGTGTGACCACTTGCCTGCTTGCAACGCACTGGAACTATTGATTGCATTTTCAGCTACTGAAGCTGTGCGAATAGCAAAGCGCGGAACACTTCCATTGCTAACAGAGAGAAACATATAGTTACTCGTGCTCGTACCAAAGTCAAACACCCGTGACCAGGTACTTAATGCATTTGGTTTTACCCACGCTGAAATAGTAAAATCAGTAAGGCTGCTCACAATACCGTTTGGCACAGAAACATAAGGTGTACTGCTGGTTGGATTGAAAAGAATACCTGAACCAGAAACACCGGTTGTCCAGCTTATTCCGGAGCCGCCATTTAAAGTACCTGTTTTAGTACCCCAATAGTCTGCCGTTGTAGCGCCTGCATTTTCATTCATAGGCCAGTAGCTCCAGGCATACGTAAAAGGAACTGCGCTCATCTCTGCTGAATTGGCCGACTCGCCAGAGATATTCTTTGCCGAGACAACATAATAGTAACTTACACCATTTGATGCTGTATTATCTACATACGCTAAAGCAGAAGTAACACCCAATACAGTGTAAGGGCCTCCTGTCACGCTGGCTCTTTTCACACGATAAACAGCAGCATCTGAAGCAGCCTGCCAGGTAACCGTAACTTTTGCATTGCCAGGAACAACAGTAACGTTTGAAGGTACAGCGGGTACATTCGGCACGGAGGTTATCGATACAGACGCTTCATTTGAAACAAAACTTTCATTGCTTCCGGAAATACTGGTAACTACATAATAGTAGTTGGCCATCAACGCTGTTGTATCAACATAACTTGTTGTTGTCATGCCAGCAGCAATAGTTGTATAAGGACCACCGCTTGTGGTGGAACGCTTTACATTGTAGGCTGTAGCTTTTGCAGAAGCTGTCCATGAAACAGAAACATTTTTATAAGCACCACTCGCTATCACGTTGGTAGGTGCCTTCAACACTTCTGTATTCATAACGGTAGAAATTTCAGAAGCCGTCAGACTTCTTCCGTAGATCCGGAAATCATCAACTGAAGCGTTTAGATAAGGATCACTGCTAAATTGAGACTTTCCTATATAGTTTAACGTTGTGTTCCCTAAACTGGACGGTGAAAGTGTCATTGAAGTATTGGAACCTGACACTACGCCATTGATATACATTGTAGCGGTAGAACCAGATTGTGTAATGGCCACATGTGACCATTTGCCTAGTGTTAACGCCGTTGAACTATTGATAACTTTTTCACCCACTGAAGTAGTTCGTATGGCATACCGTGGCGTACTGCCCGTACTCATCGCAAAGAACATGTAATTTGTTGTACCTGTTCCAAAATCAAACAAACGCATCCAGTTTGTAATGGTAGTTGGTTTAACCCAGAATGAGATCGTAAAATTTGTTAACGAACTGACAACACCACTCGGCAGTGAAACATAATTTGTGCTGGTGCCTGCCAGGTTTATAGCTGAACCTTGTACACCTGACACTCGCGTGCCAGCATTCAATGTTCCGTTTTTACTTCCCCAAACATCAGTAACAGTACTACCTGTTGTTTCATTGAAAGGCCACCAGTTATATGCTGTCGATTCAGGTGTGGCAACAGCTTCATTTGAATTAGCTGATTCTCCACTGATGTTCTTTGCCGTTACGACGTAATAATAGGTACTCGCATTTGAAACTGTATTGTCTACATACGATGTATCGGTTACAGCAGTAGCTAGTGTTGTATAGGAACCACCAGAAACGGCTGATCTCTTTACCGTGAAGCTTTCGGTATATTTATTTGAACTCCACCTGAGATTAACTTTTGCATTACCATTAACAGCAGATAATGAATTTATGGCTGATGGTACCGGCGGTGATAATGTGGTTAGATTAACCTGCCCGGAGTTAGTGCTTTCTCCAAAACTATTGCTGGCAGAAACCACATAATAATATGTAACATTATACGACAACCCTATGTCGGTATAGGTTGTATCGGTAACACCTGTTGCAACAGTGGTGTAAGGGCCGCCATTTGTAGTACTACGCTTAAGTGAATAACCTGTTACAAGTTGCGTGGTACTGAGTTTATTCCATGTTAAGAGTGCCTTTGCCAATCCTGCATTTGCCGCAGCCAGACCAACAGGTGTTGAAGGTGCTGCATTTGTATTTACAGTAAGCACTAATGTGCCAGTTGTTGTTCCTTTATCTGTTACAGCTGAAATAGCGATGGTGTATATGCCAGCTACAGTCGGTGTGCCACTGATAACCCCGGTTGTACTGTTAAGAGTTAAACCTTGAGGAAGGTTTGTAGCACTGCTAGAGAGTATAGTGCGGTTAGAAGTGAGCGTATAGCTAAAAGGTTGGCCAACAGAAATCGCTCCTGTTGCAGCGCTCGTGATATAAGCGGGCACTGTTCTTTCATCAAGCAGAACTACATCATTGCCAGTACCTCCCTTGTACGTGATTTGAAAATTGTAATTTCCAATCGT
Source organism: Cyclobacteriaceae bacterium (assembly GCA_035493595.1). GTDB lineage: Bacteria > Bacteroidota > Bacteroidia > Cytophagales > Cyclobacteriaceae > DATCRE01. Next base: position 12,696 of record DATJHZ010000615.1, read on the forward strand.
AATAGTAGAATATTCAGGCAAGCCATTAAAGGTACCAACGACAGCTGCAGAACCTGTGTTATTGATAAGAGTGAAATTTGTACCCGTTGGTAATGTTCCTGGATTAATATCCGTTAAACTCAGTGTAGCATTATTGAGTGTAACACCACTCGCTACAACTCCATCAGATGTTACATTCGAGCTACTAATTTCAATTGCTAATGTTGCACCTGATGTTGCAGTAACTGTATTTGTAGTCGTGAATATTCCTAGGCCATCATCACCTGGTGATAGTGTTCCACCGTTATTTACAGTTACAGAAGCAGAGCTTAAACCTACGCCACCAAATATACCACCGTTTACAGTTACCGGACTTGCAAAATCATTGTTCACATAGAACTTACCTGATTGTACAGTAGTCGTGCCCCAATAGGTATTTACTCCAGCAAAACGTTGTGTTCCCGTTCCTACTTTAACAAATGAAGTACCATCTGAAGCGGTGCCTCCGTACGTTGCGTCAGTATTCAATGCACCGATGCTGAGAACAGGACTTGCACCTCCGAAGGCATGCATAGAACCTACACCTGCGAATTCACCAAACTCTATCGTTCCGTTAAATTGTAATCGTAAGCAATCAGCATTAAAGTTAGGATTAAACTCCCATTTCGCTTTGGCGCTACCTGCGGCAGCAGACGTAATGGCCATGCGGAAATAAGATGTACGTTTAATGGTAGTGAATTTACCCGTGAACGCACTATTATCTCCACTGAATGTATAGAAAGGATAACCAAAGCTACATTCAAGAGAAAAATTGCCATCGCCAATAAATCTGCCTGCAAATTCCAAACCTCCGGGGTTTGTTATCGCATAACTATTTGTATTGGAGCCGAGATAAATGTCATTATAAAGTTTAGCATAACCTGAATTAACTAAACATCCACCTTTAAGATAAACTGGTCCTGTGCCAAGTGCACCTCCTGTTGGTGCTCCAATGGCTCCTGTGCCGGTGCCAGATATATTCAAAGCATAATTTGGTGAACCCCATACTCCATTCCAGTTTCCATACACAGTGGTTCCACCGGAGTACGTGTTTGATCCGCCGATGGTAGAATTCGTTGCACTGGTGTTATTTATAATAATACTTCCTGCTCCACTTATGGCACCCAAAAGCTGAGTAGTGCCTGTGTTTGAATTAACAGCCAGAACATTACGCAGCATCAACGGAGTATTGATAGTCTGAAGTGAAGCTGAGTTATTTGTTATTTCAGTTCCCGGCATTAAAACATTTCCACCGATAGTAAAGGCCGGAGCATCAGCATTAAAAATGATTTTAGATACTTTTAAACTATCCATATCATTGGTGAGTGCTGCTGAACTTGATGCACCAAAGAGTAAACTTGCATACGCCGGAGGAATTGTTGATCCTTCCCAGTTACTTCCGTTATTCCAACTGCCAGTAACAGGATTCAATGCCCATTTTACTGTTGCTGATCCCGGAATTCCTGTTTTCTCTACCGAGTTTGCACTTTCTCCTGCATCAGAAACAGATGAAACAACATAGTAATAAACCTGTCCGTTAGTCAGACCAGCATCTGTATAATTTGTTGCAGTGACTCCGGTAACGATGGTAACATAGGGTCCTCCCGTTACGGATGAACGTTTTAGATTATAACCCGTTGCTCCATCAGCTGTAGCCCAGGTGATAGTAACGTTGTTATTGCCACCGACAACGACAATGCTATCAGCAACATCAGGAAGCAGAGTGATCAATGTCTCTGTTGATGGAGAACTTTCAAGGCTGCCTGAAAAAGCTTCCACTATATAATAATTCGCTTTGGGCAGTGCAGCATCATCTACAAACGTAGTATCGGTTATATTGGAAGCTATAATGGAATACGGACCACCTGAAATGGATGAGTGCTTCACCGTATAGCTCGTCGTGCCTGGTGATGCCGACCATGATAACCTTACACTATATGTATTTACCGGAATGGCGGTAACAGTAACGGGCGCTGATGGCGCTGCGCTGTTGGCAATATCTATTTTAAGAATGGCACTCGCTGTACCATTGGCATTTGTTGCTGTGATAGTAGCGTATGTTTGGCCAAATGCCGACGGAGTTCCTGAAATAACTCCAGTTGTAGTGTTAATATTTAAACCGTCAGGTAAATCTGTAGCGCTGAAAGACACCGGAAGATTGGTACCTGTAACGGTATAACTAAAGGCTGAACCTACAATTCCTGAAGCTTCGAGGTTACTGCTGATGACAGGTGATCCTGCAGGTGAACTATTCGTAATGGAAATATTGGAAAACGTAGAGGTATTCAGCTTTGAAGTATTATTTGAAGCCACTACCAAGCCTATGTAAGCGGTATTGGGTAATGCTATTTCCGCTTCGGCAACGCCTGACCAATTTATAGAATCATTTGAGTGCAAGAGAGCAACACGCGTTCCTCTGCGCACAAGCTTTAACCATTGTGGTATAGAACCCGGATTTCCTTGAAGACCTTTTGTTGCTGGTGTATTCCACGATGTACTTGTTTTACTCCAGGCGGAAGCTCCACGCCATGTAGCAAGGACACCACCACCGGCAGGCATAAACAAACCAACGTATTTAGAATCAGCAGCAAGTGATTCACGCATCATGATTCCGACACGAACATTGTCACCTGTATTTTCTATTGAAGTTACCCTGGCAATGATGGAAGCATCGTCAGTCACCTTTTGAAAGGAAAAATGAAACGCATCGACATCTGAGTTCGGAGGAACTGGTAAAGTCCCTGCTCCTTTTATAGTCCAAACTCCATTGCTGTAAGATGTACTTCCTGCAATACCTGTATTTCCTACATCAGCACTTGTCAGTGAAGTGGTGGCACTTACTGTTGGATACACAACCGTTTCAGGTTGGGTAGCGGTTGAATTGTCTGAGCTTTTAAGAAAAAGAAAAGTATAAATATCATTACCTTTTAAATCAATAAACCGATCTGTGAATGGCGTTGAAATTCCTTTACGGTTTGTGTAAGCATTGCTTATAATGTTGAAGGCATTGTATAATTGTTTGGGTGAGCCATCATCTGCCCAGCCAGTATAATATGCATAGGGTCCACCGAAAGGTGTATAAATTAAATTAGAAGTGCTTAGATGGTACCGGCAATATAGTTCACATATCTTCAGCAAACGGTTATCCATTTCTGAAAACAAATCCACTCCTTGTTTCCAGGCAACTTCAGCTCCCCATGACAGCGCTTGTACTTGCCCTCTCCAGTGACCTTCGTCACGGCCTGCATCACCTACCTGGCCATTCGGAAGACTGTTATACAAACTGCCGCCAACGTCTGTACGATATGAATTTATGGCCTGGTTCCATTTAACAGCGTCATCTAAAAAAGCTGCAACGCTTAAAGCTGCTTTCAATTGAATACATCCCTGGTTCATTGGACGCACCGGATTAGGCACATCTAATTCAGGCCATATTACATTGCTGAAATAATTGTTTACATGGCTTGTATTCGTTGCTGTCCAACCCGAGTAGGTTGACTTTAAAATATCGGCACCTGTTACAAAATATTCACTATAATCTCCTAAGGCAAGAAACGTTTCCTCTCCTCCCCACTTTGTATTGGTTGTAGCCCAACTATCGAGTATAGCTGTGGCTTTAGCAGCATAAGCGGTATTGTTTGTAAAGCTCCACATCAAGCTTAAGTGAAAAACGGCTCGCATATCGTTTTGCCATTGTGTAAGATGTACATCAGGTGCACGTCCAACGGTGGCAAACGGGCCTTGCATACCATAATTCAGCGAAGAGTAAGAACTGTTGGCAAAAGCGGTATACATGCTGGCCCACGGTTCTTTTCCATTGGTAATATTTGTTTTTAACTGATTGAGATCATCAGATGTGAAAGGAATTCCCGGATGTACAAAAGACTGGGCTTTCAGTTGTGTTAGTGATCCCACAAACAACAGTATCAGGAAAATTCCTTTGAGTACTCCCGCAGAAGTACCTGAATTCTTCTTACGATTGATCGGGATATTTGATTTGTTATGTATCATAATTATGAATTGATTATTCGTATAATATTTTAAATGGCCTCAGTATTTTATGAGCTTTTTGGTAACACTCCCTTTCTCATTGCTTATATCCATGAAATAATAACCAACCGAAATTTTACTGAGCTTAAGTACATGCTCAGCACCTTTTACCTGGAGTGAATACAACGCGCGACCATTACCATCCCGAAACATCAGTGTAGCCCCTGATTCAAAATCATGTCCCAGTTTTAGAGTGATCTCATCAGTTGCCGGATTCGGATAAATGATAACCTGCTCGGCATTCTCATTTGCATTTATAGCTAAAGTAGTAGCAGAAGTAGCAGTTTCTATTCTGGCTACCGAAGTAGCGGGCACAAGTTGCCACTGTTGGTTATTGCCGCCGTTATAAGTCCATTGCTGTACATTGGCACCATCAGCAGTGGAACTACTGGCCACATCCAACGCCTTTCCACTATGCACAGCTGTAATGCGATAATATCCACCAGTTGTTGGTGTAAAGGTGAAGCGTTGATTATTTCCACCGTTGTAAGCCCAGATTTGAACGTTGGCGCCGTCGGCTGTGGAAACACCGGCTACGTCCAGTGATTTACCACTGCTCAATCCAATAATTTTATACTGACCGCTTCCCAGGTTTGTTAACGTCCATTGCTGGCAGTTACAACCATTCAAAGTCCACTGTTGCACATTGGTGCCATTAGCCGTACCGTTGTTGGTTACATCAAGGGCTTTGCCACTGTGCCGGGCAATGATTTTATATGTTCCATCGGGGATTGGTTGTGCAGTGCCGGATACAACAGCTACGTTGTCAAAAACAGAAGTATCTAGTGCACCCGTTGTACTCCCTGAACATGCAGCTAACCCGATGTAATAAGTACTCGCCATAGCCACCGTACTTGTTCCTACGGTAAACCAGCTTATACCATCAGAAGATTCAAATGCAGTGAAGACATTGCCAACACGTTGCAATCTAAACCATGCGGGTGTCCACGTATAATCGTTACCACCTGCCCACGTCATTGTTCCACCGGTTGAAGATCGTGTACCAAAGCCCGCTTCACGCCAGCCTGTATCACCAAGCTTCATCACCAGCGTCATGGCATTTGAAGCAAGCGATTCACGAATCATAACACCTGTTTTACTCAGCGTACCGCCGACGGATATGAGCCTGGCCGTAATGGTGAAATCACCTGTAACACTCTGGTACGTATAGCCAAACGAGTCGGCAGTACCGCCGATACCTGTGCCGGAACCTGTAACATTAAAAGTTCCGTTGGAAACTGTAGCATAGGCAGCGCTACCTGCAGCACTCACTGTGCCAATATCTTGTCTTGACCATCCGGAAGGCAATGCTCCGGTAGCAATGGGTGTAGCACTTACCTGTGCAGAATTTGCACTCGTGCCTGCCTGGTTAATAGCAGCCACAACATAGTAGTACGTTGTGCCATTCGTTACTGCTGCATCTGTATATAACGCTGTGGTATTGTTTGTCCATGATGCAATACTTGTATAAGGCCCGCCACTCGTTGTTGCACGCAATACGTTATAACCTTGTGCAGTCGCTCCGTTAGAAGGTGCCCATTTCAAAAATACCTGACCAACGCCAGCTGTCGCGGTAAGTCCTGTAGGCACGGGCGCAATAGCCGAAGGCGGATAGGGTGAAGAAGCTGCAGCCAGTGTAAATGCTAATGTACCATAACCAAAATGATCTATGCTTCCATGTTCGGGTCGCATCAGTTGTGCCATGGCTTGTACATCTGGAGCACTTAGTCCTTTTCGTACAACGTAGTGGTTGTAGAGTAATTCCCATATAGGACGGTCATCTAAACGACCGCGGCCATTTACAGAAACCCATGACTGATTTGCGCCCTGGCAATTGTTATAGTATGCATAGGGAACATAACGCCACAGGTTGGTCTTCGCTACATACTCAGCTCCAGCCAACAATCGATTGCTGCTATAGCCAAAAAGATCGAGGCCTTGATTCCATGCAACCTCACAGAAGTAGCCCATCATGCCAACACCAAGCTGAGCATGCTCCTGATCGCGGCCACTTTCCTGCCATTGTCCCAAACTGCCGGGATGTAAATATGTAACAGCATTAGCAATGCTTCCCATGCCGGCTCCACTTTGAAAATATGTTACGGCCTGGTTATACTTCGCTGTGTCATCGCAAAGAACACCAATGGTCATGATGGCTCCGATATTGCAGATATCCCAATTAGCCCAGTAATTACTTATACAAGCGCCTCTGTGATTCACCAGAAAATCATTACAGACTGGATAGAGATAAGTGATCATCATGTTTTTAAAAGTTGCAAAGTCTGTCGAGGTCCATCCGGGATAAATCCGCAGAAGCTCTCCTACCATTGCAAATTCAAAAATGGGAATGCCACTCAAGCCAGGAATGTCAGTACCAGAAGGGACCTGGTTTACAGTTGAAGCCCACGCATTACAAATTCTTACGGCGCAGTCTGCATAGCTTGCGTCACCAGAGATATACCATCGAAGGGTATTGAGATAAGCAGCATGCGCGTCTCTTGAAGCCCGTTGACGGTTGCCGCCCATGTTTGCCAAGGGTGCAGCGGTATACGTATTCTGTGCTTGCGAATCAGTGATAAGAATATTCCAATCGTCAATCCAGGGATGAGTACCTGCAGCCACCTGTGTTTTCATGCGATCAAGGTCGGCCTGAGTATGCAAACCTCCGGGGTGTATGAAGGTTTGCGCATGAGATAATAATACATTGGTTGTCATAACAACCATCAACAGCACACTTGCCAACCCATTAAAAGATGTGGCCATTCCCGGCATTACCCGGTATGGTCTTTTAGTTAAAGTTTTCATAGTATGGGGTTTCTTTGTGATCAATAAAATTGAATAAGATATTCCTGCTACACTGATCTGAGTTTGTCGGGATATTCTCTATCCAGACAATGGCCATAATCCTGTCATGTTCAGAGGGAAATTTCCTCCAAATACGCTAACTGATTATGACTGATTGTTAATCTTTTATTAAATGATAGGGAAAGAGTTAAGAGTAGTCTTTCCGGTTTCAACGGAAAGACTACAGGTTATAATTATACTACCAATTGGAGTTTTGCGTTAAGATGCCGTTAGACGAAGTAATGTACGCAGATGGAATTGGGAAGCGACTAAATTTCTCATAGTCAAAATTGGTTCTTCCATACGTATCGTGTAATAAAGCATAGGTATATCCAGTACCATCTGTGCCGTCTGGATTAGCAACTTTATTGTAACGCACTAAATCGAACCAACGATTAAATTCCATAGCCAGTTCTACTCTGCGTTCATGCCAGATAGCCAAACGCAACGTTGCCTTATCTGTAGCAGTGATCTCCGGAAGTATACCAGCACCGCCATTTTCACCAGCACTTACAGATGCCGCAAATGTTTTATTGCCACGTGCACGATAGCGAATTTGTTCAAGGTACTTTTGTGCATCGGCAGTATTTCCTAATTCATTGCTGGCTTCAGCATCAATCAATACAATATCAGCAAAACGCAAGAACATGGGATTTACGTTCTGAAAATTGAAGTTGCTGTTATTCCAGTAAGAGTAAGGCCAGATAAGTTTTCGGTTAGCGTATTTAGTGTTTGTTCCAGATCCACTGAAATCAACAGCATTATTATTGTTGAATCCGGGAATAGTATCATTGACACCTTTAATCAGCAGAGAAGCTTTAAGTCTTGGATCTCCACTTTCGTAAGCATCATATAAACTTTGAGATGGCACAAGACATGCATTAGCACCTAAACTTTTCAAACCTTGCCATTGTAAGAATGGACTGTACCAACGACCCGTCCAGATGGATGAATTAAATATAAATCCACCGGGCATCATGTTTTCAGCACTATAGAGATTATCAGGACTATACAATGCACGATAGTCTGGAAAAAGACTATACTCTCCCCCATTAATTACCTGCTCGGCATATAACTTGGCGTTAGCATAGTCCTGCTCATACAAGTAAACCTTTGCCAGCAAGCCTTGCGCAGTGCCCTTGGTTACTCTTCCCAAACCTGATGTTCCCCATTGGGCTCTCGTAGGAAGATTATCGATTGCGAATTTTAAATCAGAAATTACAAGGTCTATAATTTCAGCGTGCGTGCTTTTAGGAATGTTGTACTCAGCAAGCGAGGGATCGTGATCACGCAAAGGTGCATCGCCAAATACGTTGGTGAGATCGAAGTTATAATAAGCACGGAAAAATTTTCCTTGCGCTTCATACAATGTTCCTGAAACTTTCGCATTTGATTTATTCGCATTATCAATTACCAGATTGCAGTAATGGATATTCTGATATGTGCGATCCCAGTATTGCTGTACCCAGCCGTTGCTGGAGAGGTACGTATAATTTGCAAAAACCTGATCAAAATCAACTGTTGTTCCTGAAATAAAATCATCAGCACAAGCTTCATGTGTTCCAAATTGCTGGCGGCCCAAACCATACTCCCGCCAGTTGATAGAACCATAAAGTCTGTTGACAGCCATGTTTAATACAGTAGAATCTGATGTTAACGTAGCTGTAGATAACACGCCAAGAGGCTCCTTGTCCAGAAAATTATCTGAGCAGGAAACGAAGGCAAAAAGGCCCAACGCTATATATATGTATTTAATCTTCTTCATCGCTTTATCAAATTAAAATTTTGCATCTAAACCAAATTTAACCATGCCTGTAACAGGGTATGTACGGAAATCATCACCCATTGTCGTTACGCCATACGAGTTTGAAACCTCAGGTGAAAAACCTTTATACTTTGTGATGTAAAAGAGATTGCTTCCATTTACATAGAGGCGCAAGTTTGAAATTTTAATCTTGCTCAACATATCCTTGTTAAATGTATAGCCTAGCTCAACATATCTTGGTTTTATAAAGCTCGCACTGGCTATGTTAAAGTCTGATACTTCTGAAACACTTGTGCCTGAAGCGTAGCGTGGTATGCTGGTCTTGGTATTGGTTGGCGTCCACGAGTTAAGCCATTCTTTATTAAGATTTGAAAGACCTGAATTTATAAACTGGTTGCGTGTAACGTTGTAAATCTTAGCACCGAAGCTTCCCATGATGTCAATGGCAATATCAAATCGCTTATAGGATGCCGTTAATGTAATACCTCCAACAAATTTAGGATTAGGATTACCTATGTCGGTTTTATCTTTCACATCAACATAACCATCGCCGTTTACATCTTTAAAGATCAGATCTCCAGGCTTGAGGTTTGACCAGTATTGTTTATTTGCTACGCCAGATTTTTCAACTGCCTTTGCATTCAAATCATCAATCTGTGCCTGGGTTTGTGCAATACCCTGCACTTTATATCCATAGAATTCACCAATAGGATAATTGCGTGCAAACATGTGATCTGATGGCAACATCCAATCGCCAAATCCTTTACTATCTACACCAAGCTGAGTAACTTTATTTCTGTTTATGCTTCCGGTAAATCTGACTCCGTAACTAAAATCGCTGCCAACTTTATCATCCCAGCTAACTAAAAACTCAAAACCTTTATTGTTTACAGTACCGTTGTTAGATACTGTAGCACCAACTCCAGTTGAGCCTCCGGGAACCGGAACAGTAACCAATAGATTTTTAGTACTGCGATTATAATAATCTAATTCAATTTTTAATTGATTGTTATGTGTTGCAAACTCTAAACCCAGATCGCTTTGTTGTGAAACTTCCCAGGTAATGTTAGGGTTATTGGCTACTGTTGTTGTTGCATTGGTATAGAATGTACGATTGAATACAGCATCATACCATGAATCTGTTGCCAGTGTTGAATAGGTTAAGTAGTTCGAGATTTTATTACTACCGATCTGTCCCCAGCTTCCACGCACTTTCAGGTTATCAATCCATTTAATGTTCTTCATGAATTCTTCATTCGAAACACGCCATCCGAGTGCCACTGATGGAAAGTATCCCCAACGATTTCCTCTTGCAAATTTTGAAGAACCATCGGCACGGAATGTACCTGTAAACAGATAGCGCTCTTTAAAAGAATAGTTAGCCCTGAACAGGTAAGAAAGTATAGACTCGCTCGTTGGCTTTGCTGTTGAATTATAGCTTACACTGGTTATCGGAAGTGACTGAATATAACGGTAGTTGTCATCTGTAGAAAGTAGATTGGCACCTAACAGGTCCAGTGATTTAGTATTTTTATTTTGAGCAGTATAACCTGCAAGCAAATTAAAAGAATGAGCACCAATTGTTTTATCATAATTAAGCGTGTTCTCCCACAACCAGGTAAAGGAATCGGAATACATTGTACCAACTGTGTTGGAACCGTTAGACTGGTTAGCACCCAGGTTGTACTTAGGAGAAAATGAACTTCTATAGTCATGTGTATAATCAATACCATAGCTGCTTCTGAACGACAGACCTTTTATAAGTTCATAGTTTAACCAGCCGTTGCCTACAAACTCTATTGGGTTGTCATTGATATCCTTGTTGTAGTACAACGCTGCATATGGATTTACGATATCAACATCCTGCCCTGGTGTAAATAATCCATTGGGTTGTTTTACAGAAAGTAATGGAGAGATGCGATAGACAGAATTCAAACCACGACCACCATTCCACTGTGAATCACCAGTATAATGACGAGACGAGAATGTGATATTATTTCCAAGTGTGAGCTTCTTCGTTAACTTGTACTCATTGTTTGCACGAAGTGTTAAACGATCAAAGCCAGTATACTTCAATACGCCATCTTGCTTAAAATAATTGGCACTGATATTATACTTAACATTATCACTTCCACCTGCAATAGAGAGTTGGTAGTCATTGATATAACCAGGCTGAGTTACCTTATTTAACCAGTTTGTTCCTGTGCCAACCGTATCAGTATTGTACATCGCAGCACTACCCTTATTGGCCATAAAAAGATTAACTAATTGAGCATACTCTTTACCATTAGCAGTTTTATATTTATTAGTCAGAAATTGAAAACCAGAACGAGCTGAAAAGCTTACAACAGGTTTACCACTTTGCCCTTTCTTTGTAGTAATAAGAACCACTCCATTGGAACCTCTCGATCCATAAATAGAAGTAGCCGAAGCATCTTTCAATACCTCGATAGATGCAATATCTCCGCTGGCTAAAAAGCCGATACTGCTCACCATCATTCCATCTACTACATAGAGTGGACTTGCATCTCCATTTGTTCCAAGTCCCCTGATAAACACAACAGGATCGGCGCCAGGAGAACCAATATTTCTAATGTCAACACCCGGTGCTTTACCTTGCAATGCTTCAGCAACATTGCTTCCTCCAATGTTACGAATCTCTTCGGATTTTATAGAAGCAATTGAACCTGTCAAATCTGATTTGCGCTGAGTACCATAACCAACCACCACAACTTCTTGCAGTGATTGAACATCAGGCGTTAGCGTAACATTTATGACAGACTGATTAGCAGCCGCTACTTCCTTTGAAGTATATCCAATAAATGAAAAGATAAGCGTAACATCTTCATCTGGAATGGATAAACTATATTTTCCATCATTATCCGATGTAGTTCCCAGTGAAGTTCCTTTAATCAATACATTTACACCAGGTAATGCAGCACCACCTTCATCTTTAATTACTCCTGAAATGTGCTTGTCATTCTGACCGAAGGCATTTAAAATACCCATCAAAAAAAGCAATAGTAAATACGTCTTTTTTGACCAGTACAGCGATCTCTGAAATTGTAATGTTCTATTCATATTTTAGAATGGTTTTAAGTGAAGGAACTGCTTCGTTAATTGAATTCAATGGCGAACTTGCCATACTCCAAACACGAGTTTGCTGGGGTTGTTTCTGCCACTTTCGTTGGTCAGATCTGACTTTTGAGTACTCATTTTTCATAGGCTTATAGGGTTTAGTTTTTGCCTTTCTGCCAGATTGCTCAGACATGATGAAAGGTTTTTATCCCATAGAAGGACACCCCAAAATTCGCCAGGAAATGAAAAATCGAGTATGAATTATAGCTCAAAGAGCATAACCAATAGCTCATTTTCAATCGTTTGAAACCATTTTTACAACGATTACGATAATTGCGAGACGGAAACAGTCAACTACATGGACACGTAGCGGGTAAATGCTGAAACATGACATTACCCTTCTTTTTCCTAAAGCGTCGCAGATTTACCAATGGCTTCACTACTCGTCCATCCCATTAATCATGGAACATGCTTTGGCCAGTCATGCCCAGATCTGCGTCAGTTGATCGAATAGGATATTGTTAACATTCATATCAAAATCTGACCGTTGCTTTTTTATGCCTTAAAAATAAAGATATACGGATTGACAAATCCACTGCTTTTATTTTTGAAATTTGAATACAGTCAAACTTTAATCTTACCACCCTCTCCATGAAAAAAAATAGACCACCTCGATGAGACATTATTAGAAATGTCTATCAAGCCATCCTGCTTTTCTGTGACTTGTGTACTGCTGTAGCCAGTATAGAAAGTATCCCCTGTTATTGTTATGTTAATAGTCTTCCGGGCTATTGTATCATTATTTTTCTTAATGATCATTAGGTAACGTTTAAACACATCATTGTCTAGCTTTTAATTTAATCTTATGAAAAAACAAACTACCCTCGAAACATTTTCTTGTGCGAATCGAACACTATGCACAATTGCTTTTTGTATGGCATTGCTTTTTGGCGCAAGCTTTAGTGCTGCGCAAATTCATCTTGTTAAAGATATCAATGCCAGCGCGAGTATTGATGAAACCGAATATTCATCACTGATGGATGTAAACGGTGTGCTTTATTTCAAATCAAAAAATACTGAATTATGGAAAACAGACGGTACAACAGCAGGCTCTGTAAAACTGAAAACATTCAGCCAGATTTATGATCTTAAGAAAGTTGGTAATCAATTATTCTTCTTTGCCGCTGATACTGCTAATACTTCTTTCCTCTGGAAGACTGACGGTACAGTTAGTGGTACCGTGAAAGTAAGTCCCAAGAATGTAGAAGGCTCGTATATGACGGACATCAATGGTCTTTTATTTTTTATTGGGCGTACCGTTAAAACAGGTTTGGAGATATGGCGGAGTGATGGAACGGATGCCGGCACCTTTTTGGTGAAAGATATCATGAAGGGAAGCGGCAACAGCAATGCAACAAGTCTTGTAAGCTTTAGCGGGCGACTTTTTTTTGTCGCTAACAATGGAACCAATGGTTATGAAATCTGGTCGAGCGATGGAACATCTGCCGGCACACAACTCTTCAAAGATATCATAGCTGGTAAATCCAGCAGTGCACCAAATTATCTTACTGCAGCAAACAATACCTTGTTCTTTATGGCCCGAGATGCTGCACTTGGGCAAGAGCTCTGGAAAACAGATGGAACATCGGGTGGCACCGTTCTGGTGAAGGATTTGTACCCTGGATCAAACAGTAGTTTCCCTTCCGGATTTATCAGCGCTGGCGACAATATTTATTTCAGCGCAAATGATGGTTCTCACAGTTTTCAACTATGGCGCAGTGATGGAACAGAATCAGGCACCATTAAGCTCACAACCAATGGATTCAATTGGGTAAATGGAAAAGTGGCCTCGGGTAGTTATTTGTATTACATGCTTGGGCGATCGCTCTACCGAACTGATGGTACGGTTGCAGGTACGCAGTATATTGCCAACATTGAAGACTTTTACAGAGCGAAGGAAATGGTAGAAATGAACGGCTCTGTTTACATTGCAAGTACCGAAGACTTTTATAACAACTTATGGAAAGTCACAGGCACATCCGCTACTATTGTTGCACAGATAAATCATTTTAGTACTTATGATTACCCCACAATCGCACTAACTAGTAGTGGAAACAATGTTTACTATGCTGGTAATGGAGGAAACGAGTTAGCCTACAGCTTGTGGAAGAGTGATGGCACTGCTGCTGGTACATCTTCTGTAATAGATATAGATCAGGCAACAGGAAACAGTTATCCGAATAACCTGACTGATTTTAACGGAACGCTTTTCTTTAACGCAAGCTCAGTCACTAATGGTGGTATGTGGAAAAGTGATGGAACAGAAGTTGGTACCGTTCCGTTCTGGCCCATATCTTTTAGTGCAGGTAATGCTTTCAATGGAAATTTAATTTTCGGATTACCTCAATCTCTTAATAAAACTGATGGAAATGCTGTTGATTTAATCTCTAATGATTTTAAAGGCGCAACCGCTTTTTCGATTGTGAATGGAAGTTTACTTTTTAGATCAACTCACTATCCGGAGGGCATTGAATTATGTAAGACGGATGGCACTGAAGCAGGTACTGTAGTGGTAAAAGACATATATCCAGGTGGTGGGGACGGTTATCCAGATCAGATTACCGAGTTCAATGGTCAGGCTTTTTTTTCGGCCAGTGATGGTAGTCATGGCATAGAGCTTTGGAAGAGCGATGGTACAGCATCAGGAACTGTTCTTGTGAAAGACATTGTGCCAGGTATCTCATCAAGTACGCCAATGAGTCTGACAGTTTATAATAATCAGCTCTTCTTTTTCATTTATCGTTCATGGGTTGGATTTGAACTTTGGAAAAGCGATGGTACTGAGAGTGGCACAGTATTTATCAAGCAGACAACACCTAACAGTACAGTTCCCGCTGGGGATATGAGAGTAGTTAATGGTATTCTGTATTTCACGGGTTCTGATGATCAAGGCACTTCTCTTTGGAAAACGGATGGTACACAGGCAGGGACGGTAAAGGTCTCAGATCTTTTTCCTGGCGATGAAATAATCTACTTTCTCAAGAACTACAATAACAATCTGTACATGCTGGTAAAGGCATCGAGTAATTTTGAATTGTGGAAATCGAATGGTACAACTTCAGGAACGGTAATGGTGAAAAAAATCGGGGTTGATTATTCGTCACATCCGATTAGTGAAATTCATAATGGGCACCTATATATAAATGTCACTAATAAGGCTGATAACAATGCCGACTATCAATACGAGGTTTGGCAGACTGACGGCACAAGCTGTGGAACGTTCAGAGTTGATCATCAAAGTAATGTGATTGACTTTAAACATTCAGGCACTAATTTTTTTGCCGTGGGAAGAAGTGGTCTCTCCGGAATAGAGCTGTTGTTGATAGAAGACAGCGAAATCGTTCCGCCGCCTTGTAATATGAGAGAAGCTACTGAGGATGTGTTTAGCAATACCGATGATTTCAATCAAGCAATATCATACCCCAATCCATTTCGTGAAACATTTTCAGTTCGTTTGGACGGCAAAGAGAATACTTCGTATTCGATGAAGGCTTTAAATATGAATGGTATTGAAATGGAGCAATACCAGGATTTAAAAACCAACACCGCCTACGAGATGGGAGAAAAATGGAACGCGGGATTATATGTTTTAAGAATTGAGATAGATGGGAAATTCATTACGCGAAAAGTAATGAAGCAGTAGAAAATCAAAAACAACGATAGACATAATTTGTACATCTGGATTTACAAGAAAGGCTCCCCTTCGAGCCTTTCTTTTTTTGTTGCTTGAAAATTTAAATTAGTCCTTTAAGAATGTCTGCTTTATTAGTGAAGTTTGATAATAGTCAAACTTTAATATGCTTACTTCTTAGTAGTATGGTTACATGTGTGAATTGAACCAATCCAATATCAATTGAGGATTTTTTCCAAAGTAGTTGTAGCCTTCAAATCGTTTATCGGTTCCTTCGATCCAAAAAAGTTTCTTGTCTTTCGCAGAGATGGTATCAAAGATCTCCTGAACGTTAGATGGTTTGGTAAGGAAGTCGTCATGAACTTGTGCTACGAATGTTGGTATGGTTACTGCCTTGCAATACTCCATTGGCCAAACCTGTTCAAGATGTAAGCCACTTCTATTGTAGTATGCTTTGCTAAACAAGTCAATGCCATTTTCAATTCCTGCTGTTTCAAATGCCCTTTCAAGAAATACTTTTGGGTGTACAGGCTGCAATGCAACGAATGCTTTAACACCTTTGAATTCCTCTGGATGTTTTTTCATTCCTACAATTGTTGCATTAGCGCCTAAGCAACGACTATACAAAGCAACTTTCATGTTCTTTGTGTCAGGGCGAGATTTTGCATAACGCAGTGAGCCAATCACGTCACGATATTCAAACAAGCCATGACCAAGCAGTCCGCCACTTCCGATTCCGCTACGACCATGATTACGGATGTCGTATGCGAGGATGTTATAACCTGCATCGTGTAGTATTTTGTATTCAGGAAGAAAATTCACTTCGAAGCCACCAAAATTTTTCCATGGGTCTAAGTGCCCTGGGTATCCATATCGATTAGCAGGCATAGGGTGATTGAAGATTATTAAACGGTCTGATTTGCCGGGAATAAACCATCCTTCCAATGTCACTCCATCCATCGCAGAAAAGAATACATCCTCGTAGCTCATACCATACTCATCTGGCGTCCTTAGAATGGGAGTGCGCGTTGATTGCGTGAATAGATCAACTGTAGCGTTGATATATTTTTCGGTTTCTTCTTTACTCATAGTCCTTTTTGTTGATTGACTATTTGTTTGTTCATTTTTCTGAGATACTTGTGGAAGTCCTTCAGTTAGTACAACAGAACCTTCACTTGACGCAATGCGGAATTTTCTTGCTGCTGTATATTCAGCAGAGTTGTAGAACCGATCCGCTTCAGCAAGACTTGTAAACTCAGCTACCGCCATAACCGTTTTTGGATTACCTTCAATGGCCTTAGCTTTTGCATCGTAAATAATAACTCTGCCATTATATTTCGGAGGAAGTGATCCCGCTGCCTCCATGTACTTCTTAAAAGTTTCCTGATCCTTAATTGTGTAGTTTGCGATCATATATCCTTTTGGCTGAGCTGTTTCTATGTCTTCATGAGGAATCCCTTCAGCAATCACAACTGAACCCACACTTGATGCAATGCGGAATTTTCTCGCGGCAGTATATTCCGGAGAGTTGTAGAATCGCTCCGCTTCTGCAACACTAGGAAACTCAGCCACAGCAATAACTGATTTTGGATTTCCTTCAAGCGTTCGTGCTTTCACATTATAAATAATGACCTTACCGTTGTATTTCGCAGGGAGCGGACCTGCTGCCTCCATATACTTCTTAAAATTCTCTTGATCTTTAATTGTATAATTTGCGATCATGTATCCGTGTGGTTGTGGATCTACTTTGCTTGTAGTTATTGGAGCCTCCATCGTGAAGGATGCTACGCTAAACGCGATAGCGATTCCTAAAATCGCCCAAGTAAATTGTTTAATTGTAATTTTCATATTGATTATTGTTTTGATATGTATTTTTTGTTTTATGCTGCTATATCAAACCATCCTTTGGCTGACTTGATGTAGTTAAGGAGTTTGACGGGTATGGCTTTCTCTTTCACTTTTGAAATGCTTAGTGCAGTTTCGATTTCTTCTACTCTGCCTTCTCTAGTGAGTTCTACCCAGTTAGGGTTCATCACTAGTGCTTTAGCTAACGCCACCATTGATAAACCAAGGTCTAATGCCTTTACTGCATCATCAGGTTTTCTGATTCCACCGGCTGCAATCACTGGAACATTTCCATTAACTCTATTCAGAATTAGTTCAATGATGGTCTTATTATCACTGTTGTTAATAGGTTTATCGGTTAGCAGGTTTACTAATGAAACATGGATGTAGTCGATTTTCTCTTTGATAAGATTATCAAGTAGAACATAAACATCATTGAGACGTAATCCGCCTTCCAAAGGCTCTTCCGGTGAAACTCTATATCCGAAAAGGAATGGCTTAGTGGAATGTTCCTGAATCACTCGCTTGATTTCCTTTACTACTGCAAGCGGAAAACGCAATCGCTTTTCAAGTGAGCCACCCCATTCATCGGTGCGTTGATTGAATAAAGGAGAAAGAAAGTTCTGTATTAAAAAACCATGAGCACCATGCAACTCAACACCATCGAAACCGGCTTCAATTGCTCGTCTAGTGGTTTCCCCAAAAGCACAAACGATGTCAAGAATTTCTTCATGTGTAAGTGCTCGTGTCACCTTATTGTTGGGTGAGTAAAATGAACCATCAATCTTAAAAGCACTGGCACTCACCAGATCTTCACCTGGTATAAGGTTCGGTATTGCTCTAATACCTGCGTGAAATATCTGAAGGATAGCTGGCGCTCCACCTTTCTTCGCAGCAGTAGCTAATTTTTTGAGGCTGGGTATAAAGTTATCATCATAGCCTGCAAATTCATTTGTAAAACCGATACCGTTAACTGCTACCCGCGTACATCCCGTAATGACAAGTCCCACAGCTTTCACGCGCTTATGATAGTGTTTTACTTCGTCATCTGAGATTGTATAGTCGTCATTACTAGCCCATGTAGTCATTGGAGCCATGATCAGCCTATTACTGATCGTTACTCCTTTCTTGAATGTGAGGGCTTGGAAAAGCTTAGCATGTTTGGGGTTCATTTTTCTCCTTTGTTTTATTCTTTATACAGACGATTCATTGAATTAATTATGTCCCTTAGCGATCAATCGCAGCCATGCTTGTTTCATTGTGCCTCTCACCCGATGCAGGAGTAAGATTGTTTAGTCGTTTAAGTTGATTAGCACTCAATTCGATACTGTCTGCGGCAATGTTTTCTTCTACACGCGCGACACGCTTTGTTCCTGGAATCGGTGCGATGTCATCACCCTGTGCAAGTAGCCAGGCCAATGCAATCTGCGCAGTGGTGGCACCTAATTCAACAGCGACAGCATTGACTTCTTCTACAATACGAAGGTTGCGTTGGAAATTCTCGCCAATGAAACGTGGGTTCGTTTTGCGCCAATCATTTTCTGCAATGTCATCAGGCGACTTGATCTCGCCAGTTAGGAAACCATGACCTAGCGGTGAGTATGGAACGAAGCCAATACCCAGCTTGCGCAGCAAGGGCAATAGTTCAGCCTCTGGATCACGTGCCCATAGTGAATACTCGGTTTGAAGTGCAGTGATTGGGTGCACTGTATGGGCGCGCTTAATCGTAGCAACACCAGCCTCTGATAATCCAATGTGCCTTATCTTCCCTTCTGCAACCAGTTCGGCGAGTACCCCAACGGTATTTTCAATAGGTGTATTACGGTCAACCCTATGTTGGTAATAAAGATCGATATAGTCTGTACCCAACCGTTTCAGTGAGCCTTCAACTGCGGTACGAATGTTTGCAGGGCTGCTGTCAATGACTCCCGCACCTGCGCCAGCGTGGGAAACTAAACCGAATTTAGTAGCAATCACGACCTTGTCCCTCCGGCCTTTAATGGCCCGGCTAACCAATTCTTCGTTAATGAAAGGACCGTAAATTTCAGCGGTGTCGATGTGAGTTACACCTAACTCCAACGCACGGTGTATTGTGCGGATAGACTCTTCATCACTACCCTCACCTACATTGTAGTAGCCTGACATGGACATTGCTCCAAGCCCTATACGAGAGACTTCGAGTGCTCCAATTTTAATGTGTTTCATTTTCTTCTTTGTTTTATTTCTTTTTAAGCAGCCGTTGATTTCAGATTGGCTACTGCTTTGTCCCTCAATTGCAATACAAAGATTGTAAGAGGTGCAAAGGAGAAATAATGATAAACAAAGAGAAAAGTATAAAAATCAAAGAGCTATAGCTCTTACTGATTTTGGTATTTGACCTGTCTTCTTTTTAAAGAAGTTATTGAAGTAGGTAGGATATTCAAAGCCAAGAGCATAGGCAATCTCAGCAATACTCCAATCGGTATGCTGCAAGAGTGCTTTTGCTTCGCTGATAATTCGATCAGAAATATGAGCCGTTGTCGGTTTACCTGTAATTTCTTTTACCGAACTATTTAAATGGTTTACATGCACAGCTAAATGATTAGCAAAATCCTGTGCCGTTTTTAATTCCAACGGATGCTTGATGCTTTCAATAGGGAACTGCCTCTCCAAAAGCTCAAGAAAAACAGACGTGATTCGCTGAGCAGCATTCTTGCTTTTGGAATAGCTTTCAGAAGGGTGCATTTTCAAGGCTTCGTGAATGATAAGGTTAAGGTAATTGCGTATTAACTCATCTTTATAGGCATATCCTGAGTCTTGCTCAGCAATCATTTTCCTGAACATTTCAGAGATAGCCTTCTTTTGTCCTTTATCCAATGTTAATATAGGAGTGCCTCCAATTTTAAATAAAGGTGATTGTAAAAGGCTTTCGGTACGCTCGCTCAACTTCAAAAAGTCTTCCGTAAAGAGACAAGCATAACCGTCTGGCGTTGGTTTAATAATCTCACAAGAGTACGGGATGTGTGGATTGCCGAAAAATAGAATGGTCTCATCCGTTTCAAAGCTCCGGTCAGCATAGTGAAAAACATACTTACCAGAAGTCAGACTAATCTTATAAAAATCCTTACGGCTATAACTATGACCAGCAGCATTGCTATCAACTTCATAACCCTTAAATCCTTTGAGTTTTACCTCAGAATTAAAATCCAAAGCGGGCATACTATCATTTTTCATACGGTAAAGTTAATAAATTCAAAGGTCGATCCAAGATCATTGTTTGCATCGTTCAACCCTGATCGTCTCCAATGATGAAATTTAAACTGATTGGGCATACCAGAAGTACTGTGCTTTGAAATTCTTACTTTTTACTTTGATTATTGTTATTCCTACCAACCCCTCAGACAATAGCTTTGTATTGTAAATCAAAGGAAGAACTAGATCAGAATCGATAAATAAAAAATTATATAATCATGAAAAATAACGAAAAAGGTAAAGTATGGTTCATTACTGGTGCTGGCCGTGGAATGGGTCTTGAGATCGCAAAAGCAGCATTGGCAACCGGGCATAAAGTAATAGCTACTGGTCGCCATGCTGAAAAAGTGACCAAAGCACTTGGTCAAAGTAAAAACCTATTAGCAGTAAAACTTGATGTTACAAAGTCAACTGATGCAGAGTTGGCAGTGAAGTCAGCAGTAGAACGATTTGGTGCAATTGATGTTCTGGTGAACAACGCGGGGAATTTTTACGCTGGCTTCTTTGAGGAATTGTCTATTGAGCAGATTCAAAATCAAATCAATACGAATCTCTTTGGACAGATGATTGTTGCACGCGCGGTACTTCCGCAAATGCGCAAGCAACACGGTGGCCATATCATCTCTATTTCATCTACTGCCGGTCTTGTTGGATACGAATACTGCACAGCATACGCTGCATCTAAATTTGCTGTTGAAGGATGGATGGATTCACTTCGAATTGAGATTGCACCGTTCAATATTAAGACTACCATCGTTAATCCCGGGTTCTTCCGCACTGGACTATTAGAGCCGGGGTCTACGATGTGGCCTGAAAAATCCATTGATGCTTACTCAGAACGCAATGCCCAACTTCGTCCTTTTTGGGAAAGTATGAGCGGAAAGCAAGGTGGAGATCCCGAAAAACTTGCTAAAGCTCTGATTACAGTTGCTGATCAACAAGAGCCACCACTACGTTGGTTTGCGGGTGCTGATGCTGTTGTGGAAGGTGAGCGTAAAGCAAATGAATTACTGAGTCAAACAAAGCCTAATCGTGAACTTTCAAGTTCGCTTGCAATTGAAGAGGTACCTGCATCTGCGTAGGTTGTTCAACATGAAGAACATTTTGATACTGGGAGCTGAGGTCAGATTGCAAAACCTATTTGAATAATCAAGACATAGCTTTCCTTAATCTAGTTCATGACTGTTTATTGATCTAGATCATTGTCGAGTAGTATTCATATTATGACTTTTGCCTTTATAAAAAACGTGTAACAGCTGATTTAAAGATAGAAGAATGACAACAGATAAAAACAAAATTATTATGAATCGCTTTGTTGAATTTATTAACACTGCGAATGAAGCAATGGCAAAGGAATTAATTCGCTCGGATGCTAAATTCCATGTTCCTGGGCGACCAGAACCAATGCTAGGGCCTGAAGGCTATTTAGCAATCATTGGAATGATGCGAAGCGGCTTCCCAGATATACAATGGACTCTTGAAGAAACTATTGCTGAAGGTGATAAAGTTGCAGCCCGATTCACGATGCGCGGAACACACCAAGGACCTTTCTTTGGCGTTCCTCCAACAGGAAGACCAATTGCCATACACGCAATGAATTTCTATCGTCTTTCAAATGGTCAGTTCGTTGAAGAGTATGGCATGCCCGATATGATGGGATTAATGCAGCAAATACAATAATACAGCCCAGCATGCACCTATTTAAAACTGTGCAGATTTGAACAAATACGTTCGGGGTTGGTTCAATTGAGAAAGCAATAAATTGTTACAAGAGAGAGAACTCCTCAAGTTTTAATTCAATAAATTTTTTGAATAACTCATGAACTGTTTTTGCCGCCGATGTAGCTGGCTGTGCTAAGTCTGCTATGTATTGAGATGGATTGGCTGCAATCCCTAACTCCATTCTTCTAACCAACGTAAGCCAAAGCCTCGTATCCATTTCTGGTAGACGAGATTCAAGCATTCTAAAATACGGGGCGAGATGAACGTTGAAACTCTCATAATTTTCTTGAATTCTCGTCTCTGTTGTATTTATTGATTCAGCCTTCATATTACTCTCATTTGAATTCATGAAAACAAAGAAGGGCTACGATTCTAAAGAAATTTGGATTTTTTGTCGAATAATGAAGTCTCCAGTGTTACCTAAATATTAAGAATGAATACATTGATTTAAAGTTTGAGTAAAACTCTTCCTTAGGAAGGTTCAGTTATTGAAACACCTGCGCCAGAAACTTTCAATGTAATTTTTACTTAACCGCCTCAGGATTCTCTAATGGATCAAATGGGTTATAGTAATATATACCCAGTTCTTTGTAACGCTTCAGGTGTGGCTTTAGGCGAAGTTCAAAGTTGGAGTAATCTTTCTGCTTGCTCGCTGTCCATGCAGCTTCAGCCAACGCTGCTATCCTGGGAAACATCAGGTAATCTAATCGTTGAGGAGAATCGACAGTCTCCGTCCAGAGATTGGCCTGAATACCCAGGATCTGATTACTCCTTGTACCAATTTCAGGAAACTGTTCATGAGAGAATGAATATAATTTAGACAAGGAGTTGTATGCACCTTTCCATCTTCGTCCAATACGATGTGTACTGTCTTGAACAAAATCAAAATACAACGGCAGCCTCGGACAGAGAACAGTCTCATAACCTTTATCCATAGCTTTTTGTAATTGAATAGGTTTATCCTGTCGCCACCAGAAAATAATGGGTTGTGCTGATGGTAATGGTGCATCAATGATCTCATCCCACGCTAACACGCGGTTGCCCAACGTTGAAATGCTATCGGCCATGCGCTGAATAAAATAATATTCCACTGCCTTTAGATCTTTCAAATTTTTCTGTGACCTGAGTTTCTTCACATCTTCGTCTGTCTCCCATGCTGAATTTCCATATTGAACTTCATCACCACCGAGGTGGATCATCTGTGAAGGAAACAAAGCATCTACTTCACGAAGAATGTTAGTAAGAAACTCATATGCTTTTTCGTTGCCGGGATTAAAAGTAAAATCCGGATACGTTGGTAGAGTTCCGCCACCACTGAACTGATGATATGCTCTGTTGGCCGCTGCTGCATGGCCTGGCATATCGATCTCGGGGATCACTGTAATAAAACGCTCCTGCGCATAAGACACAATTTCTTTGATCTCTTCCTGCGTATAGTATTGCGCTGGTACTAACGGATTTTTGAATTCGCCGATGCCGCCAACCAATGTAAGCAGTGGATATTGTTTGATCTCAATACGCCACCCTGGCTCATCCGTTAAGTGCCAGTGAAAGCGATTGAGTTTGTAAAACGCCATCCAGTCTAATATGGATTTAACTTTTTCTTTTCCGAAAAAATGTCGCGATTCATCTAGCATGAATCCTCGCCACTGATATCGTGGTGCATCATGAATTTCACACACAGGAATTGAAAACGTCGCATTACTTCCAGCCTCTATAAGTTGAAGTAACGAATAAATGCCATAAAAAATACCAACTGGTTCTCTGGCTGTTATCTGCACTACGCTGGAAGTAACAACAAGATTATATGACTCGGGGCTAACTGTCTTTGCAGGATCAAGTGACAACACAATGGAAGAAATCTTATTAGCAGGTTTCAAGCTCACTGCCAAACTTTTACTTTTAAATAATTCTTGCTGAAGATAGAAAGCCACCTCCTTGAGCGCAGGAGATGATGCACTGATGACTGTATATTGATTAAGTGTAAAAGTCCCCTGCCCTTGCTTATATGAAACAGGCATTGGAATAATGTTGCACACCTGTTGGGCTTGCAAGAGATAGCCAGATAATAAAAGGCCGATGTAAAGTATATATGTTTTCATTTGGATTTGAAATTAACAATCAAGCCCTGAGTATCAAAAGATATTGTGATGTGTATGAAAACACATTCGCATTAATTAGAATCTTCAACAGTGTTGCCTTATCTCGACAAATTCTGAGGTCTAAAATCTTGATGAATGGTAAACATATTACGATGTGTTTTTGTAACGCAAGAATTTCGTTCATCCTTTCGGACATCAAACATATTTTCTATCTTTCATTCTATGCTCATTGAAGAAAAACCATTGCAACACTGGATGGATTATTTCTACGGATATGGTTCGTGGGATGCCAGGATCTGGTTTGTGGCGTACGAAGAAGGCGGTGGTGATCTCCCGGAGGAAGTGTCAGAGAAAATAAATTATTTTTACGATACGCATAAGGTAGCAAGCAACCCAACGCTTTGTGACATTCGTGAACTATACCACCGCGTTACGTTTGAAGCTGAAGGCCCTCGCGCAGAATTGTTCAAAACACTACATGGATATCGTTTCGATACGAACGCTATACTTCATGGTGTGTGGAGAAATCTCATTTCGTTTGTGCATGGATATAAAGGAGAGGAAATTCCTGACCGCCTTGAATATCAGAAAAACATCTTTGCATCAGTTTCCGCAAAACGCGAAGCATTAATTCAACTTTATCCACTACCAAGTCCTCATGACCATGCATGGTATTACAGTTGGCTTGATCTCCCGCAATTCCGCTTTCTACGAAGACGATCAACGTATGAAGAAACTGTTTATCCACAACGGATACAAAATATTCTTAACCACATGAAGACACACAAGCCTGATGTTGTAGTCATGTATGGCATGAACAACATCAATGGTCTGAAGAAGTCAGTACAAGACCTCTATCCTTCCGCAAAATTCAAAATGGTGAAAGGCACAAAGCTCGAGATCCCGCAGCACCATATCACAAACCTGGATACAACAACACTGGTGATCACAACACAAATGCCTGCACTTAAACATAATCGTGCAGAGACTGGTTTTGATTGGGAGGAGTTTGGAAAAAAAGTAAAAGCTGATCGTTAGAAGGAGTTTGTTTTAAAGATCATTTTTTTGTCGGCTCATAATAAAGTATCATGGAGCCTGAAGAACTAAAGGCCTTTGTTTTTATGAGCTTAAGAACAATTCTCTCGGTTATGTTTTTAAATAATGGTAAACCGCTTCCTACTATAACCGGGTGAACACAGAGTTGGTATTCATCAATTAAGTTAAGTTTTGTTAAGGCTGCAATTAAGCTCGGACTGCCAACTAAAATGTCTTTACTCTCACCATTGCGAGATTGCCTGAGTTCCAGAACTTCTTCTTTAAGATCTCTCTTAGCCAATGCTACATTTTCCCATCCAACATTTTTCATCGTGTGTGAAAAAACAATTTTGAAAATGTCTTGTATGGCTATGGCAAATTCATCCATTGCTTTATCACCTGAAGGATTTTCCACCAACGTTGGCCAATAACTTTCCATCAGCTGGTATGTTATCCTTCCGTATAAGAGGGTGCCTGCACTTCTTAATAACTCACTGTAGTGTTGATGTAATTCAGCATCTGCAATCCCTGCTGTGTGGTCGCAAAACCCGTCAAGAGTCATATTGATTGCTGCAACTACTTTTCTCATATTATTTGATTTAAAATCAATTGTCAATTTCTGTCAACAGTGATAATGATGCGTTGATATCTCGTGAGGGGTAATGAATTATTATCTGTCGCCTCCAGAATCAAGTGGATGGTTTGCCCTGTAACAGCATCCGCAGGAACAACAAACTCTGTTGAAGCCTGTGTTGGATTCGGAATGGTTACATCGCCTTTATAACTTCCTACTTTGAATTGCCACCATTTGACTGACACAGCATCTCCATCCAGATCAGAGACGCTCCCAGCAAGCTTAATCTTTGCTCCTGCACGCGCAGTAAGATCGTGAGGTCCTTTGACGATTACTACAGGCTCATGATTTGCATCTTTATATCGTGATGTAACGGACCACTTAAGGCGGGCAGCGAAATCGCGTTGGGCTGCTGGCCAGAAATTTGGAAAAGACGAAAGGGTTTCTTTTTGTTCTCCGGGTTGTGGCAAGCCAAGGCCGACACCAGGCGTTACTTGTTCGCCTCCCCAACCACCGTACGAACCATCTTCATAGGCGCGCAATCCATTACCCAGCATGTTCATGAAGGTGGGATTGTCTCCTTCACCTAACCATGATCCTTTTTCCTGAACAGGCATCCACACAACATAGCCCATCTTCTTCAGTTCTTCACCGGTATACCCGCTTAATCCAAAGTAGTCGAATACATCGCCTTTAACCATTTGCTTCCCATCTCCCCATACACGATAATAAGATCCCAACGGACCACGACTGGAAACATTCTCTGACATCCATGAAGAGGTTAGGTACACAGCATTCTCTGGCGTTGCCTTAAGTGGTGCGACGTAACTATAATCTGGTCCACCTCCCATTTGCCAATACTTAATTTCCGGCCAATTAGGTTTGATATATTTTGCATAGGTATCGTCCTGATCTCCTGATGGAAGCAGAATAACTTTGCGCAAAATCTTGCTGCGAATACCAGACCACGCTGAAGTTTTTTCATACTGATCCTGAATGGACTTCAGTGCGCGGGCAATGGTACTCTGTCCACCCCATGCAGTGATATAGAGAGGTTCAAGGTTGCCATCTAGCATGAGAGACTTGATCAGATCAGAACCGGGTGTATCTTTAGAGTAGTCGCCATCGAACTCAATATTACCAAAGCGGATTTTAGATTTGAGGTCTTGAGGCGTTGGGTAATTGGAATTATGAATTTTCAGATTCTCATATACCTTCTCGTAGTTTTCAACGACATCGTCTATGAAGCGTTCGCCTTTAGCCCAACGGTACGACTCGCACGGACACAGATTCAATCCAAAGCGTGTATACTCTCGGCCGGGAACAGATAGCTTCGTTCCTTTTCCATCACCTGTCCAATGGAATTGACTGCTGGCATAGATCAATCCTTCTACTTTGAAATCTGTACTATAGAGCAAAAAGCGAATGAGTGAATTTGAATCATCAAGTTCAGGATCGGCGGTAACAATGATTCGTGGTTTGGTCTGGGCGTGCAAAGGAATTATACCTGAGCAAAAAATAATTAACCCGATAATAAAGACTCGGTTAATCATAAACTTTCATAGTACGTTGCACCATTTGCATAGTTTCTTTCGCACCGATCCATTTTTCAATATTCTGTCTGATCATCTCGATCATTTCCCGCACGATTTCTTTTCGGTATCCGAACTTGATGGCGAATATTTCACAGAGTCTTAGTTCTTCGCCATGGATATTTCTGTCTACCGACATCATGTGAACAAGATCATATAGCTGGCAAAACTTAACCTCTTCATTTGCCGGAACTTTAAAATGAATTTTAGATGTGTTTTCCTGAATGTCTTTCAATTCCACTGCAGAAATGTTATTCCTGTGCGCCGCATACTCGAGAAATCGTCGTTCTTCAACCGCAAGACTTCCGTCTGATGCTGCAATCTCGATCAAATTCCGCATGTGACTTTTAGCGGTTGCCTTGCCCATTTTAAACAGGTCAATAATCTCCTCAAAATTCATAGTAAGACAATTTGCAAATTTTATTCTGACTAAAATAATATCCGGAGCCCTCTCCCACTACCTTTCGCTTAAATGTTGATCTGAGGGTCTATTCGCTGCCTCATTAATTTCCGTTAATTGATTTCGACATGTTGATTCCGTTCAAACAAAAGTACTTTTCAGATGCCAGATAATTGAGTTACCTTTCATAATCAAAACTATTTCTCGATGAAAAATTTATTCTATCTCCTCTTATTACTAATTCCTTGCACGCTGCAGGCGCAAATAACACAATTCGGAAGTTTCAAGATTCTGGCATCAGAAGTTCTCTATCAAAAAGTATTCAACCGCGATTCTGTTACAGTAGAGAAAATGGTTGAATTTTTAAAGACTGTGCCTACTATTGGCAACATCCAGGCAGGTGATGGAACTGTAACAGCCGACCTTATTCTTCTTAAAGTAGATTATAAAAAATTCAAGATCCCGCAGATCGATGCTCCGGCAATCATTCAAACAGGAGTATTTAGTGGAAAATTAAGTTTCGATTTGAAACCAGGAAAATACAGGGCTACTCTTAGCAGCATTCAAATGAAGGGAGATACTGGCACCAAAAAGATTATCGAACCAGAGCCTATTACAAAGTATGCCACGATTGATAGTGGCACAGCGCTTTCAAAAGATTGGGCCAAACCTACCTTACTCGGCGTATTGGAGCAACAGATCAGTGAACGGTTAACATACAAAGAAGTTAATACAGATTGGAAGTAGACGCAGCGCTTTGCGACTCTCTGCTAATATCTTTGCTTCCTTACATTTCTAAGTATGTTATTAAAGATCGGTGTTATTGGCCTGGGCGACATAGCTCAAAAAGCATATTTACCAATACTCAACAAGAAGGAACTAGAAGTTCATTTGTATACGCGTGACCAGATCAAACTTCAGGATCTCGGAGCAAAATACAGGTTTAACAACTTACATGATTCACTTGATTCACTGATAAGTACAGGTATACAAGCAGCCTTTGTTCATACTGCAACAGCATCGCATGAAGATATTGTAACCAGATTATTGAACAGCAATATTCATGTCTTTGTCGATAAACCAATCACGTACCATCTCGATACTTCTGAAAAATTATTGACGTTAGCAAAAGATAAGGGGCTAATCTTGAAAGTGGGTTTTAACAGAAGGCACGCTCCTGTAATTCAAAATTTAAAAACATTGCATGATGTAAGCATGATCATCATGCAAAAGAATCGGAAGTTGCTACCCGGAGATGTTCGCACATTTATTTTTGATGATTTTATTCATGTTGTCGATACGCTGTTGTACTTGTCGCCTTTTCATATTGAGCAACTGATCGTAAACGGAAAGAAAAAAAGTAATCTTCTATACCATGTTGTTGTTCAGTTTATTTTCGCTGAGGGCCACACTGCGATAGGTATTATGAATCGCGATAGTGGAACGAACGAGGAAAAGTTAGAGGTATTCACTACCGAAGAAAAGCGAGTGGTTTATAATGTTACAGACTCGTTTATTTTGAAAGATAAAAATGAAATTAAAGTAGGCGGAAGTGATTGGGAATCAACATTGAATAAGAGAGGGTTTGAAGCCATGGTAGATAAATTCCTTGATGCTATAAAATCTGGAACATCTCAATACCAGGAGAATCATTTGTTGACCCATCAGGTTTGTGAAGAGATTGTAAACAAGCTTGAAGCTCTCTAAATATTTTTTTCCTGAAAAGATCTTCTCTCCTATTTAAATGATTTAAACCAACTTGTTTTCCAAAGCAACTCGCACCAGGGCTGCTGTGTTTTTCAATTGAAATTTGGCCAGTAAACTTTTTCGATGACTTTCAATTGTAGAAAGACTTACAAATAACTTTTCAGCAATGGCCGGATTGGTGAGGCCTTCCACAATCAGTTTTAAAACTTCTTTCTCACGTTTAGTCAACAAAGGGAGTGACTCCTGGCGTTGAGTCTCTAAACGCATGGCCTGGCTTACTTCAAGACTCAGGTATTGCTGGCCTTTATGAACACGCTGCACAGCGTCAAGCAGTTCACTTTTCGAAACATTTTTCAACACATATCCTGATGCACCCTGATTCATCATTTCACGAATGTAACTTCCCTGATTCAAATTGCTGATACCTAAAATTTTCATTTGAGGAAATCGCTGTTTTAATTCTTTGCATAGATCAGTTCCGCTCTTATCAGGAAGATTAATATCCATCAATACCACATCTGCTGTGCTCCTAATAAAAAATCCAAGGCATGAAGCGGCATTCATGGCATAGCCTGCAACTTCAATGGAAGGCTGTTGCTGCAACATAGACAGCATACCTTCTATTACCATGGGATGATCATCTACAATAAATACTCGGATGAGTTTCTTCATAATTATATGGGTAATCGTATATGAACAAATGTGCCTTCTTCCGGCTTCGTGATAACGTCAATAAGTCCTTTGAGATATTCAACCCTGGAGCGAATGTTGGGCCAGCCCGATCCTGTACTTTTTTCAATGATGTTTTTCTCAAAACCTTTTCCATCGTCTTCTACAGTAAGGGTCATGGCGTTTGATTCATAAACCAACTGAACCAAAGCGTGCTGCGCTCCGGAATGTTTAAGCGTGTTATTCAATAACTCCTGAACAATGCGATACAGAATAATTTCCTGTGATGAATCCAATCTTCTCTCGTCACCAACAGTTTGAAACGAAATGGTCAGGGCTTTCATTCCATTTATAGATTCACAGAAATCCTGAAGTGCCATGGACAGTCCAAATTTTGCGAGTGCCTCAGGCATCATGTTATGTGCCACACGTCGCAGTTCGCTGATTGAATTGTCCAGCATATCAAGAGAGCGTTCAAACACTAATACATTCTCTCCAGTCATAACCATGTCGCCTTTCATATTGGATAGGGAAATTTTGACACCTGTTAACAATCCTCCTAAACCATCATGCAGATCTTTCGCCAGGCGTTTTCGTTCTTCCTCTTCTCCATGCAAGATCGATTCAGCGGCAAGCAATTGCTGTGCTTGTTTTAGTTGTTGGATTTCATTTTCAGCTAATGTACGTTTCTGCTCTTCTATTTTTTTATTCTTTCGCAAGTTTATATACACCAACGCGCTGATAAGCAAGATAGCCAGGATGCCAATCAATAATCCTTGAATGAATAATTGCTGTCGTTCACGCTCACGTTGTAATTGTAAGATGCTCCTTTCTTTTTGCGCTGTTTGATAACTTATTTCAAGTTGCTCGATCTTCTTTGTTATTTCTTTCTGATTAATGGAATCTTCGAGGGCATGCACAATCAGTAAATTTCTATAGCCTGATTTAAAATCACCTACATCGGCCTTTGCTTGTGCCAACCAGTAATATAATTTATTCAGATGGCTGGTAGTATTGTTTTCTTTGCTGGCAGTAATACCCATTTCAGCATAGCGAATAGTGGCCAACGAATTTTTCATTTCAAAATAAGATTGCGTTAATGCTGCTAGCGCCTCTACCTCATTATATTTTGATCCAATCTGCTTAGAGGCTTCGAGTGCTTTTTCAGCATACTCAATACTTTTTTCAAACAACTTGCGATCAGCATATAATTCAGCAAGAACAATATAGCCTTGAATTTCGAGAAGTGTTCTGTCATTTTCTTTTGAAATTTTAATGCCTTCATTTAGAAATTGTTCAGCTTCTGCAAAACGATTAGTCTTGGTAGCACCAATGCCAGAGTTGATAAGAAGTGTTGCCACTTGTTCTACATCATTCACTTCACGTGCTTTCTGTAAAGCTTTCAAATAATATTGATAGCCTTTTTCATGTTGTTCAATATTTGTAAATACTCCACCAATATTGCCATACACAATAGCCAATTGCCGTGTGAGATTTAAAGCTTCAAAAACTTTGGCAGCCTGCAAATAATAAACGATGGCCTCTTTATAATTAGCCATGTTGTTGTAACTGGAGCCAGTATTGAAAAGACAATTGGCGAGTTGCGTTTTGCTGCCTTTCTTTCTGGCGAGCTCAACGCTTTCAAGATTAAGCTTCAGCCCTTCAGCATATTTTCCTTTTTGATTCAGGATGTAGGTGTAGTTGGCATAATATTTTAAGCTTCCTTCCAGGTAGTTTATTTTCTTTGAGAGCTCGCCCATTTTGATATAACATTGCGCAGCACTATCAATGTTGTACGTCTCCCACCACCATCCAAATTTCATCAGAGCAATTACCCTGTCAGAATCTTGTTTGATCCTGGAAAGCGTAAGTAATACACTGTCTCTTCCTTTTGCCCACACCGGAGGCTGACCATGAGCATAGTGCAAGGTTAAAACAGAGATGAGTAAAATTAGAATGACAGACTTCATTATGAGGTGTTGGTAATACTATTTCAAGATAATGTGAAACTTTTAGTTTTCAATTCGCTTTTATCTTCGATCCAAAGTTTTGTCTTCCTTAATCAGAAAACAAGCGAAGAATTAAAAATCCCCTGTTCAGGGGAGGTACCAAAGTACATGAAGGACTCACCTTTGAAGAAAAAACAATCATTATGAAAAAGTCTATGTTGAGATTATCTTTAATCTGCTGTATCACGGCGATGCTTAGCACATTCTCATCCTGTAACAAGGATAACCCGCAGCCGACACCGCCAGTACCAACGCTTACGTTTAGTACGCCTACAGCATTTTCATGTTCAGCAGGCTGTACCAACGTAGCTACCTCTTCCATTCCGACAGGTGGCGCAATCACGTATGCCATCAGCAATCAAAGTGTAAGCACCGGTATCGCTACTGTTAATGCAACAACAGGTGCAATCACACCCATAGCACCGGGTACTGCTACAGTAACGGCTACTCAAGCAGCCATGGCTGGTAAAAATTCAGAAGGTAGTGCTACCTATACACTTACAATCACAGGCTTGTCTATAACAAGCTTTACACCATTGTTTGGTGGTGTAGGTTACTCCGTGACTATCACGGGAACAAACTTTGATGGAGCAACAGCATCCAATAACATTGTAAAGATCAATGGTGTACAGACTGCCACCCCAACTAATATCTCGACTACATCACTTACTGTACTCGTGCCAAAAGGAGCGCAAGGTGCAGGAGATATCACCGTTACCGTGGGATCTAATACAGCGAGTAAAGGCACCTTTACAGAATATGCCACAGTAACAACGTTAGCTGGTGATGGAACTCAGGGATGGAACGATGCAACAGGTCTGAAAGCCAAGTTCTGGTCACCTGCCGGTTTAGCAATTGATAATTCTGGTAATCTTTTAGTTGCTGATTATGGAAATAATCATGTTCGTTCTGTAACCACCTCTGAAGGCATAGTCACAACAGTTGCAGGTGATGGT
>DATJHZ010000616.1:0-11848 GCA_035493595.1 Cyclobacteriaceae bacterium
ATTTTTTCGGCTATTGATTTTAAGATATTATAAAGCGCCAGTGCAAAGGTCTTGCTCAACTTTGGAAGTACATTATTCAGATCTTGAAGCTCCTGAATAATTAATGGATTTCGCTGTGTAGATTCATAGGGATAGCCTTGAATGAGAATCTTAAGTTTATCCTCAAAGTCCTGCGATACTTCACCGAAATACCCAGCTAGCAACGATTGGGACTTGGTTTGTTTTTGAGCAAAAGAAATCGCCTCCCGAATCTCTTTTTTGTCAATTGTACCATCCGCACCAGCAATCAAAATGCAGACCAGTAAGGGTGCTTTCAGTAGCGATTCAATCTCACTATCCTTAAGCTTTTCAAATTCATCGATCATCGCTTTTATGGTGACTAACCGTTTCCATTTTAAAGTAAAATTACTGGCTGTTACATAATGAAAGGCTACAGTTGTGAACAGCAATTGACCTACAATATTCTTCCTCCTAATTAAAGATGATCAATAAAACGGTAATTATAAACTTTTCTTTCAATTAAAATCAACCGTATATTTACCTTGTTCAAAAGACTGCATAATGTACGATAAGGATCCTGTTAGAATTTTTGTAGTGGAAGATGACCCTGCTTACACTAAATTTCTAAAATATGTACTGGGGCTTAATCCTGATTTTGAGGTGGAATTCTATTCTACCGGTAAGGACTGTGTAAGTAATCTTCACAAGAACCCCATGATCATTACGCTTGACTATTCCCTACCCGACATGGCAGGTGAAAAAGTATTAAGTCAGATCAGGAGTTATGATCCCAACATTAACGTCATTATTGTTTCGGCGCAAGAGAAAATAGGTACCGCCGTTGAACTGCTTAAGCTTGGGGCCTTTGATTATATTTCAAAAGACCATGAAACGAAAGACAGGCTCATCAACTCAATTAACAATGCCCGGAACAAATTCTCGCTAATCAAGGAGATCGATCATCTTAAAAAAGAAATTTCAGAGAAATACGAATTCGAAAAAAGTATCATTGGTTCAAGTCCGGCTATCAAGCGAGTATTTGCCATGCTCGAAAAAGCTGTAGGCACAAATATTTCAGTTTCTATCTCTGGAGAAACTGGAACTGGAAAAGAACTTGTAGCCAAGGCAATCCATTATAATTCGAAACGCAAAAACAAACCTTTTGTAGCTGTCAACATAGCGGCCATACCAAGAGAACTTATAGAAAGCGAATTGTTTGGCCATGAGAAAGGCGCCTTTACAGGAGCCGTTACCCGTCGTATAGGAAAATTTGAAGAGGCCGAGGGTGGCACTATTTTCCTGGATGAAATAGGTGAAATGGATCTTAACCTTCAGGCAAAATTACTGCGCGTTTTACAAGAGCGCGAAGTAACACGAATCGGCGCAAACCAGGTAGTGAAACTTGATGTTCGAATTCTGGCTGCTACGCATAAAGATCTTGGTGAAGAAGCTAAAAATGGTAGGTTTCGTGAAGACTTATATTATCGTCTATTGGGATTACCTATTCATTTACCTCCCCTTCGTGAGCGGGCTAATGATGTTATTATCATTGCCAAATTCTTCCTTGATCAATTTGCCAAGGAGAATCAAATGCCCAAATTTAAAATCAGCCAGGAGGCACAGGAGAAATTATTGCAATATCCATTTCCAGGAAACATAAGGGAGTTGAAATCCATCATCGAACTAGCGGCTGTAATGGCTACTGATGAAGAGATCAAACCTCAGGATATAAGTTTTAACAGTACAGCAAGAACAGAATCCTTCCTTTTTCAAGAGATGACTATGCAGGAATACATGTATAGAATTGTTCGCCATTACCTCAACAAATATGACGACAATGTTCTTGAAGTCGCCAAGAAACTTGACATTGGAAAATCCTCACTCTACAGGTATCTAAAAGAAATGGAGGCTGCGGGACTCTGATATGAATCAACTCGAAGACTACATATCAAAAGGTCTCTTCTATAAGGCAGTTGTGGAAGATGGCTCCGATATTATTTTCATTGTTGATTACGATGGTGGAATACTATATCATAACGCTTCTGCACGTGAGACTCTTGGCTACAGGGCCAAAAGCCTTTTGAATAAAAACTTCTTTGACTTCATTCTTCCTTCAACAGTTGAAGAATTAAAAACAAAATTCAAACAAAGTCAAAGCAGAGCCTATACTGAAAAAGTTGAGTTTCAATTTTTGTGTAATGATAAGTCGTATCGCTTTCTCGAATTCAACGCCATTAACTTAAAACATAAGGAAGGATTACATGGTTTTATCTTAGACTGCCGGGATATCACTCAACGAAAACTCGATGCTGAAGAACTTGTTCGCTTACAAAAAGCAAAAGAATTATTTCTCGCCAACATCAGTCACGAGATAAGAACACCTATTAATGGTATTGCTGGTATGGCTAATCTGCTCGGACAAACTCCCAGCAAAGAAGAGCGTGAAACATACCTGAATGCAATTAAGCACTCAGCAGAGAACTTAAAGGTAATTATCAATGATATTCTTGACCTTGCCGCTATTGACGCGGGGAAATTGAATTTTGAAAAAATAGCATTCAACCTTAAAGATCTCGTTCCTTCACTTGTCAATACATTCACCTATCAGGCACTGGAGAAGAAACTTGAACTCTCCTATTCCATTGAAGAAAAACTCAACAAGATTCTTTTAGGAGACCCTGTTCGATTAAATCAGATTCTCATCAACCTCATTAGTAATGCTGTAAAATTTACACACCACGGGTCTATTCATATAGGATGTTCTATTGAGCGTGAACAAAAAGATATTTGTTGGGTTCGAATAGAAATTCAGGATACAGGCGTAGGCATTCCCACAGAAAAATTAACAACCATCTTTGATAGCTTCAGCCAGGCCGATGCCAGTGTAACTCGTAAGTATGGCGGCAGTGGTCTCGGTCTCACCATTGTTAAACAATTGGTAGAATTACAGAAAGGAAGGATAACTGTTCGCAGTCAGGAACAAGTGGGGTCAACTTTTATTGTTCTCATTCCCTACCCTATTGGAAAGGCTAGAGATTTAGCAAAAGCACTTTCGCATGAAAACAATTTAAACACAATTTCAGAAGCACAGCAACTTCACGTGCTTCTTGTTGAAGACAATGACATTAACAGGCTCTACGCTAAAAGTATTCTTAAGAACTGGCACTGTACAACTGATACAGCAGAAAATGGTTTGGTGGCAATCGAATGGATAAAAAATTATAACTATGATGTAGTGCTGATGGATGTTCAGATGCCCGTGATGGACGGCTATGAAACTACACGTGCTATCCGAATGATGGAACAGCCATTAAAAAAAGATGTTCCTATAATCGCACTTACCGCCAATGCTACCAAAGCAGATGTTGAGCGTTGTGTAGCGGCCGGTATGAACGACTATCTCTCTAAACCCTTTACACCTGAAGATCTTTACAGGAAGTTATTCAAAGACTTAAAGATAGTACCTCAAAAGCGGGATGAAGAAAAGGCAATAAAGAACAAGAAGAAAAAGCTTTACGATCTGAATTACCTCAAAAATGTATCAGACAACAATGAGGAATTTATACGTGAAATGGTTCAGACTTTTGTAAGCACAATACCCCAGGTGTTAATGGAAATGGAGGAATCATTAAAGGATAATGATTGGGACAAACTCTCACGACTTGCTCATAAGATAAAACCCACCTTCACATTGATGGGTCTTGACGAATTAAAGACAACAATCGTATTTATAGAAACAAATTCCAATAAACGAACAGAGCTTGACGAAGTAAAACGCAATACACGCATTCTTATTGAGCAATGTAAAATAGTTGTGCCACAGCTAACCAAAGAAGTATTGCATTAGTTTAAATATATTTAGAACTGACTAATCACATATTTCAAAATCCAAACAATAATTTTCTTACCTTTTGAGACACTAATTTTTAAACTGTGTTTCGAATACGTCTATTTGTATACTTTCTTTTTATTATTAGTTCAACACAATGCTTAAGTCAAAACCTGGAGCTGATAACATCCATTAAAAAGAAAATCAACACCGCCAGCGGAAAAGAGCTATTTGATTTACTTAGTGACTTGACCTGGGAGTACAGAACCTCTTATCCAGACAGTGCTATCTATTTCGGAACAAAAGCGTATACTCTTGGGAAGCAATTACAATTAAAGACATCTCTCGCCCGGCCATTAAATTTTATTGGAATTGCCTATAACTATGAGGGTAACAACCTCAATTCCTTTGAGTACTATAATCAAGCCATGCGCGTTGCTACAACTCAACATGACACACTTCAATTAGCGCATGCCCTGAATAACCTTGGGCGACTTTTTTCAGAACAGGGTCTTGATGCCAAATCCTTTAGTTATTTCAATCAATCACTTGCGCTGTTTAAAGAGATTGATAATAAATCAGGGCTGGCTTACGCATATCAAGGCATTGCCGGTCTCTACAAAATTCAAAATAATTTTTCTAAAGCTGAGAAGAATTATAAGGATGCATACTTAATCCGGCTGACCCTAAAAAATAACAGGGAAACAATGTCAGCATTAATACAATTAGGAAAACTCTATCTCGATAATAAATTTGATGATGAGGCCCTCCACTACTTTCATCTTGCTGACTCTACAGGGAGAATTATTAAAGATGCCATCATTCAGGCGGAAGTAAAAATCCTGTTGGCTGAATGCCTCTTAAATAAAGATTCTTTAGAAGAAGCCGAAACTATGAGCAAAGATGGTCTTGATTTTATTAAGAAATCAAAAAATCTTCGCCTTCTGCCTGAAGCCTACATTACTATGGGACGGGTACAGTTCAAAAAAAATAATTTAAA
Organism: Cyclobacteriaceae bacterium; assembly: GCA_035493595.1. Classification (GTDB taxonomy): domain Bacteria; phylum Bacteroidota; class Bacteroidia; order Cytophagales; family Cyclobacteriaceae; genus DATCRE01. The sequence goes on from DATJHZ010000616.1 coordinate 4,830, forward strand.
CGATGCTAAAACATACTTTACTCAAGCACTTGATGCCTCAACTGTCAGGAAAGATTTATATGCTCGAATGGAGGCATATTTTTTTCTATGGCAAACTTTTAAACAACAGCACAATTTTAAAGATGAACTACTCAGTCACAATCAATATCTGCTTCTAAAAGACTCTGTAAAATCATTGGAGAATAAGGGACGAGAGGATCGCTTTAAATTTCAGATGGAGATTGAGAGAAGAAAACAGGAAAATGATGCGCTTAAGGCCAAAGAAGCTCAGGACATAGCTATCATTTTAGGTCTCGTTACCATCTCATTCATCACTCTATTATTACTATTCGCCCTTTGGAATAACAGACGAAGAATAAAACGATATAATAACAAACTTGCTCAGCGAAATGATGAAATAAAAAAAATAAACTCGATCTTAGATAAGAAAAATCATGTCCTCGAAACGCATGTATCAACATTGCTTGGTTTTTCCAAAAACCGGAGCCTCATCGTAGGAAATCTCAATCTCGCCGCCAAAGATATTGTTACAGTTACATCGAAAAGCCTTAATGTCAGCAGAGTGAGCATTTGGCTTTATAAACCAGAGACACAGTCTATTGAATCCATTGCATGTTATGATCAGAGTACAAACACATACTTGCCTTCAAACAGCCTGAAGTTTTCTGACTGTCCTGCTTATTTCCATAGCATCCAAAGAGAAAAACTTATTATCGCTCACGATGCACGTTCGCACGAGAGTACAAAAGATTTCACAACAACATACTTTGAACCTAACAACATTCACTCCTTGTTGGACGCCACGTTTTTCCTGGATGGGGAACTTAAGGGACTTTTGTGCTGTGAACAAAAAGACTCAATCAGAACATGGAGTGCTGAAGATATTATTTTTGCCAGCTCCGTGGCTGATGTAGTATCTCTTGCATTCCGTACAGCACAACGCCTGGAGTATGAGCATCACATTAAGCAACAGAGTAAAGAAATTGCTCAAATGAATGAGGTGCTCGAAATGCGTGTAGAAGAGCGCACCAAAGAGCTTGAGAAACAAAATAAGCAGCTAGTCGAATACGCCTTTATCAATTCACATTTGCTGAGAGGGCCTCTCTCACGCATTCTAGGGTTGATTAATCTAATTGAACATGACAAGCATCTCAACGAAGAAAACGTCATTGATTTACTAAGACAGTCAGGCGATGAGCTTGACGCAGTTATTAGAAAAATATCTGACACTCTTCATCAAGGTGGCCACTTTAACAGAGACGACTTGAGCAAGTAGCTAGATTATTAACAATTCAAAAAAGTAAAAGCCGATTAATCATGATGATCAATCGGCTTTTTAAATCGCGGAATTTTCCTTGGAGATTTAGATCATTTTTGTAGTGTAAACTCAGTTTACAATTAGTTTATATGTATGAACTTCTCCATTTCCCTCAATATAAACCGTATAAAAACCGGAAGAAAGATTTTCTGGTTTCTCTACATGAATTAGTCCATTAGACATTTCAACGCTTTTATAATAGACTATAACTCCCTTAGCATCACTGATTGTTATTTTCGAGGAGCCGTCATTTTGTTCAGAAAGCTGAACAAAAAACTCACCACCTGCTGATGGGTTAGGGTAAAGATACAAGGTTGATGATGCATCAATCTGTACTGCAACAATTCTTGAATAAGAGAAGCCTCCATCAAAATCAGTTTGCTTCAATCTGTAATAAGACAGTCCTCCCAACGGGGCATTATCCGCGCTTGCATAATCAATCGGCAAAGAGCTGTTGCCTGCTCCATCTATTTTCTTTATAGACTCAAAAGTTTCTCCGTCAATAGAACGTTCAATAGTAAAGAAATCGTTGTTCTTTTCGGTAGCTGTTTCCCAAGTAAGAATAACTTTATTGTTTCGTTCTGCACTTGCTTTAAAGAAACGCAATTCAATTGGTAGAGGGTTTGAGCTTGAAACAGTAGCAATAGCGAATGGACTAAAGCTTGTAACGGCTGCTCCTGAAATTACAGTTCCAATTGAAGTTGAGCCTGTTGTTCCTCCGTTGCCCTCATTCATCCATGTGGACGTTGCACTGTTAAATCTGGCAACTCGCAAATCGTTAAGATCCTTAATATAGCCAGTACCACCTGGACAAGAAGAGTCATCCCATGACAATTTAACCGTAACGGCTGAAGTTCCTGTAGTGCGATCAAGTATCCAGTAATCACATTGACTTATGTTATATAAGCTTGGATCCCATGTTGAAGAACCTCCATATGTTTGTGCTGTATAGAAATACTGCGCCGTAAATTGATCCGTAGTTAAGCTAGGCGCAGACATAGCAATAGCACGATAAAGATTGCTCTTACCTACCGGAAATACGAAGGCATCATTTCCCGTTTTTCTAACTGGGCCATTAACATAGCTTGAATTAGAAGCTCCAGTTACTGTAGCATTATCAGCAAAATTAAGATAGTTTGTAGTTGTTGCATTTATGATACCAGTCGTTAAGGTTAAGTCTGTTGTGATATCAACTGGAACACCAAGCGTTAATGCACTACCTCCTGTTTGCATAGTTAGCTTAGTTACAGATGGTTTATTAGTCGCGTCTCCATTCCACGTTTGAGCACTTGATCCATCAATGATCACTCTGCCACTATTTGAACCAAAGGTGATGGAACTGCCTGAGCCTATCGTAGAAATATCTCCAGCATAAGTAGACGAATTAGTATAAGAAGGTTGGAGCAAGCCCGATCCATTTTGCAAAAATGTTACAACGCCATTGTAATCATCAACAGTGGAGCTTCCCAATCTCCAACGGCCTGTATTTGTGGTTGTAAATGAAGCTGAGCCATTAAAGATATTTCCACCATTAGTGTCGTCATTCGATGTTCCGTTTTTTGTTAGTGACGTGGCTCCCGAAAATGTATTGTTTGTTATTATAATAGAAGAACTCGTACCTGTGACAGTTGAATTAAAAATTGAACTTGTTATTGTAGCCGTACCAGTTGTTGAAAAAGTAAGAGCACCGTTGAAGGTTACTGGTAATGAAGCTAATCCTAGTGCAAGATTGGCACTACCCGTTAGTGCAATATTCTGAGCTGTGCTGCCATTCTGTGTAAAATTATAGAGCTGGAGGGTACCTGTACTAAATCCCGTAGAACCAATGCTGATGGTTTTGCCCGACGCCAGAGTTGCGCTTCCAGTGTTCCCGCTTGCTCCTATAAAAAAGCCATTAGTCCCTGATGATGTTGATGTATTATTAATAATAACATCACCATTAAAAGTTACAGTTCCTTTTAATATCCAAACAACAGAGGTCGTTGCTGTTGCGTTTGATGTAGAGGTAAAGGCGCCGTTAAAGATTGCCGTTGCACCTGAACTACCTGCACAAATATTAATATTACTGGCAGCCCCAGATGCACTATTTAATAAAGAAGTGTTTCCTGTAACTGCTACTGATCCGTTGTTGGCTACATAACAAAGATTATTGGTTGCAGAACCTGAGTTAGTAATAGATAAATCTCCCGTAATGGTTGATGTAGAGCCGCTGTTGGCTGAAATACTGACTGAACTAGAAGAACCGCTACCATTATTAGTTAGGGTTACATTATTCCCAAATAAATTTCCCGATGAATTATAGGCAATCTCAAGACTCCCAGTGCCATTGTTCAAGGCATCTAAATTTGTTGTAAAATTATCGGCTGTTGTATTAGCAAGTCTTAAAATGCCGCTTCCAGAATTGGTAACTGAACTAATTCCCGTAAATACATTACCTCCAACACTATTATCGGTAGTTGATCCTGTCTTCGTAAAGCTCGAAGTTCCTTTATAGGCACATCCGTTTAAGAAAAGTGTAGGTGAGCTAAATGTTACATTTCCGTTAAAAGTAGAGGAAGGGCCTATAGTAAGATTTGCTGTGCCAGTAAAAGTCACAGATTGCGATGTGGTCCCACTTTGAGTGAACCTTTGCAAGATTAATGTTCCTGCTGAAAAACCTGAACTTCCGACAGTAATCGTCTTTGTATTCGCAAGTGTGGCTGTTCCAGTACTTCCACAAAATGTAATTCCGATTCCCGCAGTGGAGTTTACTATAATGTTTCCATTAAATGCATTTGCTCCAGTGTAAGCCGTCCAGATTACTGAAGACCCTGAATTAGTAAAGGTTACGTCTCCGTTATACGTACCAGCAGTTGTCTGTTCAAGCAATATATCACTGCTACCACTATTGGTTACAGTAGTAGTGCCATTAAAGATATTGCCACCATTAGTCCGTAAATAACCGCTACCACTGTTTACAATTGTGGCTGTGCTGTTAAAAGTATTGGGGGCCAGTGTTGCTAAATTGTTTGTAGCACCTGTTTTCTCAAGATAGGCAGTACCATTATAGGTACAACCATCTAGGTAAAGCTGTGGCGCTTTAAATGTCACATTGCCATTAAATGTTGAAAGATTTCCTACCAACAATTGGGCGGTCCCTGTCAACGTAAGGCTTTGGGACGTGCTTCCATTTTGTATGAAACCCCTTAAGCGAAGGCGACCAGCGGTGAACCCCGTGCCTCCTACAGAGATTGTTTTGCCACTTGCCAGAGTACAAGTCATCGAAGAACCTGGTCCATTACCAAATGTTATTCCAGCAAATGAGGTACTGTTTGTCGAATTTACAATGATGTTACCATTGAATTGAGTTCCTACGGCATTGTCTGATAGTGCTACCCAAGATGAACCTGTATTTGTTGCTGTTACATCCGCATTGAAAATATCAGGAGAAACAAATGCTGTCGCAAAATAACCACTTCCAGAATTTACTAAAGTTGTTGTTGCATTAAAAGTATTTCCACCATTGCCCAGATTACTGGTCGCTCCGGTTTTTTCAATATAGGTGGTACCGTTATAAGTACATCCTTGCAAATATACCTGCGGCGATTTAAATGTGACATTTCCATTAAATGTTGAGGAAGGGCCGACTGTTAAAGTTGATGTTCCTGTTAACGTTAGTGTTTGGGTTGCACTGCCTAGTTGAGTAAATCTAATCAGGCCTAAAGTTCCAGTGGTAAATGAAGTCCCTACTGTAATAGTTTTTCCACTAGCTAGCGAGGCTGTAGCAGAACTATTATTACAAAAGTAAACACCATTGCCTGCAGTTGAATTAACAATAATATTATTATTAAAAACATTACCTGCTGCTTTGTCTGCAATGTAGAGACCATTGCTACCTGTATTGGTTAGCGTTAATACTCCATTAAATGTATCAGGATTGCTATTTGCGGATGTTAAGTAGGAAGTGCCTGAATTTACAATAGTAGTGGCTCCGTTAAAGGTATTACCTCCATCACCTGACATACCTGTATTTCCATTTTGTTCGATGTATGCTGTTCCATTATATGTAGTTCCGTTTAAAAGTACCCTGGGTGATACAAAGGTTACATTACCATTGAAAACGGAAGATATTCCTAATGTCAACGTAGCTGTACCGGTTAATGTCAGAGCCTGTGAAGTTGTACCTAGCTGAGTAAATTTTTGCAAGGTTAAAGTTCCTACGGAAAAACCAGTACTACCGACCTTTATCGTTTTTCCACTTGCCAACGTTGCCGCCCCTGTACTCGTGTTGTTGGCAAATCTGATTCCCGTACCCGTAGAACTGCCAGTACAGTTTACAAGAATATTCCCGTTAAACGCATTTCCAGAAGTAGACGCAGCCATCGAAATTATTGAAGAGCCTGTATTTGTAAGTGTTACATCTCCATTAAAAGTATCAGCAGTATTAACGGCAGATTCAAACCAACCACTTCCGGAATTTACTAACGTGGTAACTCCATTAAACACGTTAGCACCAAATCCTGGATTAGACGTAGCACCTGTTTTTTCCAAGTAAGCGGTGCTGTTATAAGTTCCACCATTAAGGTATATCTGAGGTGCTTTGAAGGTTACAGCTCCATTAAAAGTAGTATTGGGAGAAGAGGGGGCAGTATGTGTCGATATTTCACCAATGCTAAGGATGGCTGTTCCGGTCAACGTTAAGGTTTGAGCCGTGCCACCAACCACAGTACCCTGTGTAAACCGCTCTAAATATAGACCCCCAGCTGTAAATGTACCTGCTGTAATTGTTTTACCTTCTGCCAGGGTTGCAGTAGCAACGACAGTCCCGCCGTTACCATTACAAAAACTAATATCTCCTCCTGAGGAGTTTACAATTATATTTCCATTAAATAAATTTCCTGTAGCATTATCGGCAATAGGAATTCCAGCTGTACTCGTACAAGTCAGTGTAAGATCGGCATTAAAAATATCATAATAACTATTAGCCGATTCAAATGTTCCGCTTGAAGCTGAGTTAGTCAGTGTAGTCACACCATTAAATCTGTTGCCTCCCGTCCCCAAATCATTGCCAGTTCCTGTCTTAGTTAATTTAGTTGTTCCGTTAAATGTATTTACATTACTCGTTGTTCCATTTAACAAAATATTTGAGGCACTCATGGTTACCGTGCCGTTAAAAGTTGAGCCACCACCAAAAGTAAGCGTCCCCGCCGTACCACTGATATTGACCGAAACAGTGGTCCCGTTAAAAGTTGCCGAACTTGAGGTAGTAAATGCAAGAGACGCTGACGCTCCGGTGTTGGTTATAGTTCCGGTTGTAAAAGTAAGAGCTGATGTTGAAGTAATGGTTAGAGCATTCCCGTTTAAGTCAATTGTACCTGTATATCCGTTGACTGTGATACTGCTAATGGTTGGAGCCATATCCAGATTACAGTTGCCCAAACCACTGCCGTTGAAAATTACCGCATTAGCACTACTCGGCACAGATGCTCCGCCTGCCCCGCCCGAAGTGGTAGACCAATTAGCAGTATTGTTCCAATTTGATGCTGAAGTTGCTATCCAATATCGACTTTGGCTTAGCGAGGTGTTAACAGACAGAATAAAAAAAATAAGACTTAAAAAACCAAAATTTCTCATAACGAATCCCACGATAAAATCTTTTCAAGGTCAAAAGATTTTTAATCTGTTATGTCTAAGTTGAATAGACAAAGTGGTAGACTTCTTT
>DATJHZ010000617.1:0-29612 GCA_035493595.1 Cyclobacteriaceae bacterium
CTCCGAAGCTTTCGAGTCTACTCCAAATACAAAGAATTCAAATAAATATTTTCCAAATATAGTATAAATTATCAGCCACCGTGTCTATAATGTCGCATTTATATTCTATATGTGATAATTCTATTCTATGTGTTGCAATTCATTATTATCTGTGACAATTGGGATATTTGGGACATTAGGTCTAGATTCACAATGAAAACATCCCTCGCAATCACACAACTTCGTCAACCAAACATTGCAGACTACGCAACAATCGCTATCGTATCTATCATTATACAAAGCCTCATTACCGCATTTGTGGCATTTGTCAAAGTATATCCCCATTGATTACCTATATTAAATTACTAATAATATCATATTTATGATATTTTTCAAGTAATTTATTAAAAAAAATATAGTTCAAAAAGTGAAGCAGATAACCTATTTTAAATGCTCTCTAAAGATTTATCATGAAAAACCAGTGAATCATTTATATTGGATATTTACTTTTCTCTAGCTTTACATTTCATAAATTGCTAATTTAAATTTTACAGTTTAGCGAGGATGGCTTGATCGCCGGGGGGATGCCTATCCATCCTCCCTCTCGCCCTGCCGTTAGGGGCATCTACAACCAATAAATGGTGTGTGCATGCGTTTGACCGGACAGGAAATTAGAAATTGGTATGATGATTCTTATAACAAGAATTATTATGCATGGAATGATTTTTATCCTTTCGCAGATCGGGACCTTAGATTTTATCTTTCAGACCAGTGGGATGAAGCCGAAAAGCAGGCTATGTTTCAAGACGGACGTTCTACGTTTGTCTACAATTACGTTCGTCCAAAAATTAATATGGTTTCTGGATATCAGAAGAAGCACCAACACTCAAGCGTTGTCATTCCAGTAGAATCCAAAGATCAGGCAACTGCTGATCAACTTACAAAATTACTTTTGTATGTCATGCAAAATAGCGATGGCTATGAAATGATTTCAGAGTGCTTTAGAGGCGGATTGATTACGGGTTGGAATCTGATGGCAATCTGGAAAGATTATCGTGATGACCCTGTCGATGGAGATATCCGCTTTGGAAGAATTCCATATAATGGTTTTATCGCTTCACCGTATTTTGTCCAAAGGGATATGAGTGATGCTTCAAATATTTGCCGAAGAAATTACTTATCTCTTGAAATGACACAAAGTCTTCTTCCTAAACATAAAAAAGAGCTTGATTTGCTCTATAAAATTGGTTGGGAACGAGATGATAAATTCACATGGTTGCCGTATCAACAACAGCCAAATGGCCAAAAAATGATGGCCTACGATGAATTTTGGGTTCAGGGGTGGGAAACTAAAAAATACATTCAGAATGTAATCACAGGACAAAGAATCCCTTATTTGAATTCTGATAGCGATTACTTTCTATATTCTGATCCTAATAATGTTCTTTTAGATATAACTGAAAGGTATGTTGATCAACATGTGATCGTCAATAGTCAACATATTCATACCGAAAGAAATCCTTACGGCCTTAACGAATATCCTTTTGTTCCATTTTTCACAATATTTGAACCTGAATCTAGTGATTATACATTAAAAGTTCAGTCACTCGTTAGAGTCATGATTGATCCACAAAGGGAAGCCAATCGTCGCAGATCACAAATGATCGATATCGTCGAATCGCAAATTAACTCTGGTTGGATTGCTGAAGAAGATGCTGTTGTAAACCCACAATCGCTTTATAAAACATCACAAGGCCAAGTTATTTGGAAAAAGAGGGGTGGACAACCTGGTAATTTGGAAAGATTGCAAGGTGCAGACATACCACAGGGATTTTTCCAACTCAATAGTATCCATGATCAAGATATTGGAGCGGTTGCCAACATTTCAGATGAGTTAATGGGCCAACAGGACAATGAACAGGATAGCGGTCTTAAAGTCATGTTGAGACAGGGAGCTGCACTTGTTGGTTTGCAAGATGTTTTTGCAGGATTGAGATTCTCTCAAGAATGTGTTTCAAAAAAAGTTCTTAAAATAATTCAAACTTGGTCACCTGAAAAAATTAAAAGAATCATCAATGAAGAACCAACTCAAGCACTTCGTGAAAAGCAAACAATGAAATACGATATTGCGGTTCAAGAAGGTGTTCTGACAGATACACAACAACAAATATTCTTCAGACAATTGTTGGTTCTAAAAGAAGCAGGTGAGCCTGTTCCACCCGGACTATTAGCCAAAGTTGCACCATTGCAAGGAAAAACAGAATATATGCAAGCGATGGATGAATTTAATAAGCAACAGCAGCAAGCACAAGAAAAAGCTGCTGGTATCGAAATGGAAAAACTTCGCACTGAAGCTGAACTTTATCAATCTCAATCTATTAATAATATTGCCAGTGCTAAAGAGAGATTTACGCGCGCAGTGGCCAACATGGGCCTTGAAGATGAGCGCGCATCAAAAGCCGTTGAAAATCGTTCTGATGCAGTTTTACGCCAAGCCCAAGCTGTCAAAGAGCTGGAAGCGATGGATGATGACAAAATCATTAAACTACTTCAGGTTTTTTCAACTATGGAAGAAATCAACCGCTTAAGAGAAGCAGAACTCAAAGCGGATGATGTAGAAATATCAAAAAAAGCTGATCAACAAGGGGGACAAAATGCCCGGTAAATATCAACCAAATAAAGTTCCTATGGAAAGCAAAGTTGACGCTCGCTATCCAGGAACAGCGCATAACGAACGTTATCTTAACGTTTCCGGATCTGGAACATTAGGTAATGGAGTGATGGGACATGCGTCAAAAACAATGTCTGTAGATCCATGCCCAAATTATGACATTGGACGTATGAAATATTCGGATTATCAATACAAAGATACTCCGATGGAAGCCTTTAACTACAAGTTTTAAAAATTTATGAAACAAGAAATTGGAGAGACCTCAAAAGCTATCGTAGAAGATGATGAAAGACTCATCGAGAGAATCCTGGATGCAAACAAAGCCAGAAAGGATCTCTATTGGATAGTTATTTTCGCCAAGCCTATGAAAGGCGTTTGCGTTGAAGGAAAACCAACACTAATTAAAGTGATTAAGCCTTATTTTACCAGACCTTCCAACCAAGTTGGGATGATTATAGGTGAAGTAAACAATCAATCTGGAGTCATTAAGTGGTCTGTCAATATGCCAGATCGTCCTTTTGGCTTTGGATTATTAGGATTAGAGCAAGATGGTTGCGTCGAATATGAAACATCCATCCCTAATTCCTACGTATATAATTAATCGTGCCGCTTACGAAATGTGCGAGAGGATTGAATGGATCAATTAGAACAGGGCGTAATAGCTGAAGCCGCCGTTCAGCCTGACCTTAGCGTGCCACAGCCTGTGCAGCAAACACAACAAGAACAATTAGTTCCTGTTTCTGCTTTGCAAGCCGAGCGGCGTGAACGTCAACAGCTTCAGGAGAATCTGAAATTACTTCAAGACCATGTTAGCCTGTTACAGGCTAATCAAGTTCAACCAAAGCCTCAAGATGAGTTTAACAACCTTTCTGATAGTGATGTCCTCACTGTTGGAGAGGCTAAAAAGTTCATTCAGAACTTTTCTAAACAACAATCTCTTGCTGTTGAAGAGTTGAAAATGTCTCACAGTAATCCAGATTATAATGAAGTGGTTAGAAAATATTTACCTGAAGTTTTAAAAACCGACCCATATTTGAAAGATGTCATCATGAATGCGCCAAACCCTTATCAGGCGGCGTATCATCTTGCAAAACGCTCAGATGCATATCTTCAAGATAGAAGTATGCAAGCCAGAAGTCCTCAAGCTCAACAAGCAATCCAAAACCTTCAAAAGCCAGGAAATCTCGCTTCTGTTGGTCAAGGTGTGACAGGTACGGCTGGTATGTCATATAAGCAAATGAGCGATAAAGATTTTGCAGAATTGGCAAACAAAAATATGGGTTATGTCTAACAAATAAGAGGAACTTATGACAATAACCACAGTTGCAGTTCTTCCTCCAGCAGTACGCGATTATTATGATCGTCTATTGCTTATGACAGCATATCCTACGCTAATTCATACCAAATTCGCGCAAAAACGTATGCTGCCACGTAAAATGGGGGATACAATCGTATTCAGACGATATAATCGTCTATCCACCGTTCCAGTGCCCCTTGTTGACGGTGTGACGCCTCCAGGAGCACCTTTAAGTGCTTCTGACATCAAAGCACGAGTCGATTTCTATGGTAACTACGTCATGATTACAAATCAGGTCGAGTTAACTGTTGAGGATAGAGTGCTTAATGAAAGTGCAAGATTACTTGCACAAAACCTTGGCCAAACCATGGATGAAGTTACCCGTGATGTACTTGCAAGCACATCTTCTGTGCTTCAATGTCAAAATGGTGGTAACGGACAAACCCCTACTGAGATCAATAAACTCGATATCGATATAGCAGTAAAAACGCTTCTCGGTAACGATGCTGAAATGATTTCACAAGTAGTTACTGGAGCTAATCTTTTTGGTACTGCACCAATTAGACCAGCATTCTGGGGCTATATGGATACAGATTTGTTGGATGACTTAGAACAAGTGTCTAACTTCCAACCAACAAGTTCATACCCTGCTCAACAGACAGTTTTGGAAGCGGAATGGGGTGCTACAGGTAACGTGAGATGGCTCTACACAAGTGTAGGAAGCGTATCTTCAGCAGCTATTCCTGTTTACAATAACTTCATCGTCGGTAAAGAAGCTTACGCAGTTGTCCATTTGGGCAGCGAAAGCGGAGACTTCTATATCGAACCATTGGGATCTGCTGGTTCAGCCGACCCATTACACCAACGTGGTACAGTGGGTTGGCAACACCCATTTGTAGCAAGGATTTTAAACGACGCGTTTATGCTTAATTTAGAGGCAACACACTCGTAAATTAGTAACTTTATTAATGATTGTGGATTTTAACTAGAACATATATCATGATCTATCCAACAGGAGGAATCATGAAAATATGTTCAAGATGTAAAGAAGAAAAAGATTATGACGGATTCTATAAAGACAAAGCGGCTAAAGATGGATTTAATTCCATCTGTAAAAAATGTCGTCTTGAAATGGATAGAACCCGTCGTGAATCAGATATTGTTTGGAAGGAGAAAAAAAAACTTCAAAACATTATTTATCATGAAAAAAATCGTGAAGCAATTGCAGAACGAAAAAAAGCATGGCTTTCTTCTGATGAAGGTAAAAAGAGTCATAGAGAATCTACTAGGAAATGGAAAAAGAAAAATAGAGATGCTGTTTTGGCTCATCGAGCAGTTGAAAGAGCTGTCAAAAAAGGGATTCTCATTCCAGAAACAAATTGTGAAATTTGTAATGGAACGACTCGGATTGAAGCCCATCATCCCGATCATCGATTTAGACTTAAAGTTATTTGGTTATGTAAGTATTGTCACGAAAAATTGACATAAAGGAGAAAGAAATGACACAAGCAAAAACTACAGGTTGGACAAACCCAGCTTCGGCAGTTGTTAGGATTGAAAGCGTTGGTTTTGAAGTTTCAGAAGCTACAACAGTCAACGTTACTGATGGGGGTTCTTTTTATTGGAACTCTTCCATGCCCGATGGTTATTACCTTGATGTAGATGCAGGGACAATAACGACATCTAATGGTTTCACCCCTATTTCCCTATCAGGGTTATTTGGTGCGCCAATCACTGGATTTTCAAATGCGAACCCAGGCGTAATCACTGCCTCATATCTAGCCATTTTTGATTTTGCGGCCGGTGATACTGTTATGGTTTCAGCTGTTGCAGATGATGAATCAGGCACATCGTTGAATGGTCAATTCACCGTTGCTTCTGTTTCGTCTACTGCGATTACTCTAGTTGAAAATACTTCTGCACCAACTTATTCAGTTTATGTGTCTGGTGGTTACGTAAGTCGTGTAAGCGATATTAACGGTAATCCAATCCCTACACAAAACTATTCGGTTCAAGGTATTCAACTGGGCACAGGTGTTGTCGGTGGAAATAACGACGTAATGGTCGCGAACTTCAAAGGCGATAATTCTGTAACTTAACGAAATGGGGGGCGTTAAGCCCCCCTTAAATTGAGGTTTTATGTCTAAAAGAAATAGTTTTGAAAAAGTTAAAGATGTCGAAATCCCTGTAACTGAAAGAGAAAAATTGTGGCTTGAAGAAGAAGTTGAGATTGAATTCTACAACATTGAAGAGCCTGGGATGGTAAATAAATTTCCTTATGGTGGAACAAAAAATTTTAAAATTTACACTCTTTTTCATGGCGGTAAATATAAATTACCGAGAAAAGTCATAAAGCACCTTGAAGGATGTCAGTCACCAATTTGGAAATGGCAACCTGATGGTTTAGGTGGAATGACTAAAAAATTGACTGGAATGAAACCTCGTTTTCAATGTCGTCAAGTTTTTGCTTAATTGATTGTAAAACAGCTTTACATTACGAGGCTTTATGCCATGGGCGTTATCAGATATTCGAAGAAAAGTTAGACAAGTTACGGGTAGATTAAGCTCAAATGAGCTTTCCACCCCTAAATTGGATGAATATATCAATAATTATTATCAGTATGAATTTCCTGCCGAGGTAAAACTCGACATGCAGCATACTTTTTATGAATTTTTGACAGTTCCTCTTCAACAAAATTACCCTTTCCCAAATGAAACTTATACGAATGTCGAACCATTTCTTTATTTGAATCAACGCCCAATGTATTGGTATCAAGACCCTACGGTTTTTAAGAATGAAAATCCAATAAATGTCCAAATGCAAATTCCTTGGACTGGAGATGGAGTAACTACCTCATTCAATACGACTGTTCAATTTCCCTTTATCTTGCCTGGAAGTGTCATTGTCACTGACAATGTTGAGACGTATACTGATGATCCCATTGATAGTTCTACGGGGAACTTGTTATTGACAACAAACACAGCAATTAATGGTGGTACAGTTGGGTATCAATCTGGGGTAATTTCTATCACTTTTGCTTCTCCACCAGCAAATGGGCAAAATATTTATACAACATTTATACAATATCAGCCTGGAGCGCCAACAGCAGTACTCTATTATGATTCTCAATTTAGTTTTTATCCTGTCCCGGATACCGTTTATCAATGCCAAATTACAGCTTTTAAAGTCCCAGATCCTCTAGTTTTGGCAACAGATATTCCGAATTTACAGGAGTGGGGACCTTGTTTAGCTTATGGAGCTGCAAGAAATATTTGCATTGATTTTGGTGAATCAGAAAGATATGCAGAAATTACGAATCTTTATAAAGAACAGGTGAATTACATCCTCACCCGAACTGTAGAAAATTTATCAAATATGCGTGCAAGACCAATGTGGTAGGTAAAATATGGTATGGCTTAAAGACGAACCAACAACAGCAACAAAAATCTCTCAACTTGCAACCATCATTACCAATAACCAAAATGGTATACAGAATGGTGAGGTTCCTTTTGTCAATCTTAGATTGACAAGTTCATCAGATCCCGCTCGAAATGATAATTACTCTTGGCTGTACGGGAAAGATCCTGGCACTTCGTTAATAGAATTATTTTTTGAAGACAACGATAATCCTGCACATGTCATTCAATTGACTTCAGGTGGAAATTTAGGATCTGTCACAACACCATTAATTGGATCACAAATCGCTTTAAGTTCATCGTTGAATTATTTTGATGGTCAATTTGTCACTGCATATGGTTATTTTAATAATGCAGGCGCATTTCAATATGGTAGAAATATGGCAGCCAATGGATCTCCACATCCAGGAACTGGACAATTTCAAGTTGATGTCAATGCTGATGTTTTGATAAATGCTAATTATATTGTTGTTGGTATTGTATTTAAAGGTGGTTTAAGTTCTGGAACATCTGCAAAATCTGTAAATGCCAGCATTCTTCCAGCTCCTGTCGCAGCTACGCCAACAACTTTAACTATAGAAGTACGTCAAGAATCTGGAAGAGCAGATTTTCCATTTATGCTAATGATTTGTGGTGGTAGATGAGTTATCAATCTTATCCAATCTTTCAATTTCAAAGTGGTTTGGATACTGATATCCAGCCATGGATGCTTCCCCAAGATGCATTCCAAGAGATTGTGAATGGATATATCCAGCACGGTGTATTGAATAAACGTAATGGAATGCAGACTTTTGGTTGGTTTGTTAATTCACCCGATTATACGATTGTGACTATTTCAAAAGTTGATGTTGTTATTGGAGTGAATCAAAAAGCAGTCGTTGAACTTAATACCGTTGTAGGAATAACAGCAGGTACACGATTTATAATCAGAACTGCTACCGGTATGACACAAATCAACAATACTACATATCAAGTTGCAAATATTTCAGGAAATACTTTTGAAGTATATGATATCTACGGTGAACAAGTAAATGTGATCACATGGGGTGCATATATTGCTGGAGGGATTTTTTACATTGTCCCTGAAGAGCCCATCATGGGAATCAAGACATTTTTAGATAATACAAACAGAAAAGCTCAGCTTATTTTCAACACGAAAAGAGCTGCTTTTTATGATACGTCTATTAATGCATATTCACCAATCGATTCCGCAGATATTTGGAATAGCGATGAAAAACATTTTGTCAGCGGTTCGGCTTTTGGTAGAACGGGATCTTTTGGGACTATAACATATTACTTCACTAATTTTAATGGGGATACGAATTCAACAGTTTACCCCATGAGGCAATATGTTGGTAATACACCTACAACAACAATATTTGCTCCAAATACGAGAACAGTCGCTAGTCCTGTATATGTTGTTGCTGCTCAGTTTATTTTCACAATGCGTCAAAGATTGCTTTTATTGAATACCGTTGAAAGTTCCACATACCCGTCCGGAACTCCTCCAATTAGTGTTACGTCAACGAATTATCCTCAACGTTTACGATGGTCTAGAGCAAACAATCCAGCTTTTCCAGATAATCCACTTTCAACAGATACAACGTGGAATGAAATTACGCCAGGAAATGGTGGTTTCGTTGATTGTCCAACGTCAGAGACCATAATTTCGGCTACTCAGCTTCAAGATGTTATCATCGTTTATTTTACGGATTCTGTGTGGGCTGTTGAGCCAACTTCTGACCCAGCATTGCCATTCAGATGGACTAAAATAAATTCATATAGGGCTTGCGATGCACCATATGGAAATATCGGTCATGACCGTTTCGTAATTTCATATGGACAAAGAGGAATTACTGGATGTGATCGTGTTGAAGTCAAAAGAATTGATGATAAAATCCAGAATTTTGTGACCGAAGAAATTAGTCAAACTCTATTTAGTCAATGTTATTCCGATAGAAATTATGCCCAAAGACGTTCTTGGACCCTCTTTCCTTCAGCAAATACAAATGTAAACCCAGCAATTCTTCCCACAACATCTAATTATGCTTTAATCCGCACTGAAGAAGAGGGGTCTTGGTCTGTTTATTCTGCATATTCCACTGATATTGATCCTGTCGAAGGCATCAATATGAGTTGTTTGGGATATGGTTTTGCCGAAACTGATTATACTTTAGGTCAATTTGCAGATGGAACTTTACCAGACTTGCCGATGGGTGAAATCACTAATACAATCGGTTCTTATTTTTCTAAATCAAAATCCGATTTGTTTTTAGGTGGCGATCAGATAGGAAGAGTGCTAACTCTTGAAACAGATAGTGATGATCTTGGTCAACCGATCAGTTTCACTATGACTTCAGCTGGTTGGAATCCATTTAAAGATAAAGGAATATCTGCTCAATTTGGCTACATTGATTTTTATGTCGACGCCGACATGTCTATTCAGTTCACCGTAGAGTTTTTTGCGAGCGATATTAATGAACCTTATGCTACTCAAACATTGGATTGCCTTCCTCCACTTGGTTTTATTGCTGATATTCAAGATGTTGTCTTGGATGGTACCAACCCAGTTGAAATAGTTGCTTATAGTCATGGACTTCGGACAGGTTCTCAAGTTTATATTTACAATCTAATTGGCGCAGTTGGATTAATGGGAGTGCCTTTCATTGTGACTGTAATTGACACAAATTCATTCTCCCTTGACGACACAGATAGCTCTGATTATGAGCCATACGTAAATGGGGGAACCGTAGCTGAGAATCCCTTCTCCAATCAAAAATGCTGGAAACGCGCCTATGCAGGCGGCCACGGATATCTACATTTTATTCGCATCACAAACAATGCGATTGATCAAACGCTAAAAATTAATGGAATGCTCCCTTGGTTTAGGCCAGCTGGTAGCAGAATGATAGAATGACTCTCCCTACAGACATCATTTTTCCTTTGCGTCTCGATTTTCTGAAAACGGGTGATATGAATGCACTCGAAATTTATCTAAGGGATCTTACAGAAACTTTAACGCAGATGTACAGCGACATGGCACAAAATATAAATGGTGCTATGCGAAAATGGGAACCCAAAGTCTACGGGATGTCAACAGAAGGAACAGCCACTTACGTCGTTAGAGATGGATGGCTCAGACGCTCTGGAATTATTACAGAGCTTTGGTTTGACGTATCTTGGTCGGCACATACTGGAACAGGAACTCTAGCAATTGAATTACCATATCAAGCGGCGGTAAGCGTTGGAGAACCTTGGCAGGGAGTTTGCAAATCAGTTTTATCAAGCAATGCTTTTGGTGCAGGTTTTACTTACCTGACATTTGAAGCTAAACAAAATACGATTGTCGGAAATATAATGAAATGTGGCACGGGTGTTGCATCTGCTCCTTTTGCACTTGCAAATGCTGGTGGTTTTGCCGGTTATATTCAGTATATCGGAAAGGAAAATGAACAATGAATTTGAAATGGTTTCGCATCATCGACCCTAAGCTTATCCCACCAAAATATATTGAACAGATTAAAGAATGTAATTTCACATTGGAATCATTTACAAAGGTTTTATCGCAAGATTGCGTTCAAATTATTGATGGCAAAGCCATCGTTAATCCGTTAAACCTTCTCTTTGTATTAGCTAATCCTGATTTTCAAATCAAAGGATTCTCATGGATGGTTGTAGACCCAATGACAAACTCGTTGATTATAAATTCTTTTTCAATAGACAATGAATTTTGGGGAAGTGGAAAAGCTGTAAAATTACTTGAAGAAAAAGCTTTAGAGATAAAAGAAGGGGCTAAATTAGATCGTGTTTACTGGATCACGAGATGTCCCAAACATTCCGAGAAATACGGATTTAAAAGATCAAAACATGTACTTATGGAGTATATAGGCTATGGGAAATCCAACAGGAACGAAGGCGAAACAGGTGGGAGCAGCTCAGACAATGACTCCGGAGCAATCAAACTTTCTGAATAGTTTAATTACGGGATTAGGCCCAGATGCACAAAAGGCTTTTGCCCCTCTTCTACAAGGTTTTTCAGAAGAAAACTTTCAAAAAGGTGTAGTTGATCCGACTATGCGATCCTATAATCAACAGGTTTTACCGGCGATTGAACAAAGGTTTACAGATGCAAATGCAGGATCATCATCAGCCTTAAATCAAGCCCTTGTGTCGAGTTCGGAGGATCTAGCCAATATATTAGGTGGCCAACGCATAAACTATCAACAGATGGCCAATCAAACCAGTTTAGGAGCATTATCTCAAATTCTTGGACTCCTTGGTCAGCGTTCCTTTGAACCAATCGTTCAAGGCCCACAACAAGGATGGTTACAAGGAGCCGCTCAAGGTGTCGGTCAAGGTGTCGGTATGGCAGCTGGTTCGTATGCTGCTTCTTCACGAGATATTAAGAAGAATATCCGCAGCTTTGAAAAAGGGATTGAACTCCTTCGTGGCCTTGTAGTTAAGCAATATGATTATACCATTCCAGTAACCGGAACCCCAACAGACCGAATCGGTCTTATCGCCGAAGAAATACCCGCAGAAATTCAAAGTGAACTCGATGGTATTAAAGCGGTTGACCTATATGGCCTTGTCTCCATACTGGTAAATTGCGTTCAACAACTTGATAAACGTCTATCCGAAATAGAGGTTGCATAATGGCTATCGTTTTTCAGAGTCAACAAGATCCCTGGGGGCTTTCTGCATTAGGATCAGCCTTTGGTCAAGGATTTCAAAAAACAAAATTGTTGCAAGAACAAGAAAGACAGAAGATTGCTGGTGAAGAGCGACTTCAAGCTCGAAAACAATCTTTTGGGCCATTATTAGATGAAGCATTAACGATTCTTCAGGATCCTGAAGCTACTCCAGAAATGAAAATAAGTGCTTTATCAAAATATGGACAAGCTTCCGGAGATACAAAAACGATTACACCATTGTTAAATCAAGTCATTAAGGACTCAACAAGGGAAGCACAATCAAAAGCTGATTACGATTTTTTAAGGCCTGTATATGAAAATCTTGGTATTCCATTACCTGAAGAAGCACCAAAAGGCATTTCCCCTCAAGCAGTTAGATCAGTTGGAAACATAGCAACGCCTCGTTATGAATCAGAATCAGATAAATTAGCAGCTCAAGCTTCCTCTGAGTATGGTAAAAACATCATGACAGATTATGAAGGGGCAGAATTATCTAATACAAGATTGAAACAGCAATTAAACTTAGCTGAAAGTGGGAAATTACCAACTCCTTCTATGGTAAAAACTATGGATGTTTTAGGAGTTCCACTGAGCATTTGGAGTAATCCAGCTTCAGAGCTTTACGAAAAAATCACGCAAGAGAACGTAAGAGATATTTCAAAAATTTTCCCTGGGCAAATTAAAAATTTTGAAATTGAATCTTACATGAAAACAATTCCTCAATTGATAAATTCAGACGAAGGTAAAAAACTTATTATCAATAACCAATTATTAGCTAATAAACAAAAAATAGAAACTGGTCAAGCATTTCGTGATATTGTTGAAGAAAATAATGGTAAAATTCCGCGTGATATACAAACTCAAGTTATGGATAGAACCCGAGAATCAAGATTACGGAATGCAGAATTATATAAAGAAAATATTGAACGAGCTATAAATGTCACACAATATCCAACACAAAAAGTAGAAAGAGGAACTCCAATAACTGTTCAAACAGCTAGAAATTATATTAATAGGGCTGATTTTGAAATGCGAAAAAATAAAGAAAAAATGACTCCTGAAGAATATAGAGCAAAAAGTGAAGAACTCGCTAAAAAATTAGCTGCCGAGGATGGATATGACCCCAAGTCCTTTTAAACAAGCTGTTGAAAGTTTTTATGATATTTCTAAACCAATTCAGACAGAAAAAACACCTGAAAAAAAAGATCAATACGTAAATGATTTTTCTCAAGTATATTCACCATTCAATATAGCTTCACAGATTCAATCAGGTGAGACAACAGAAGATATATATAACGAATCTGTAAGAGATGTTACTAGAACAGGTTCTAGAATGGTTGAAACTATTTTAGGATTACCTGGAAATGTCCATCAGTTCGGGAAAAAATTACGTGAAAATGTTCCTAATGTTACAAATATTCCTCCTTTTAGCTATGTACAGCAAGGATTAAATAAAGCTTTTGATTTACTTCCCACTCAAGAAAGTTTACAACAATTGTCTGAAAATATATCTGGTGGTTATACAAAACCTAGAAGTGAAGGAGAAAGTTTTTCAGATGAAATTTTTAAAACTTTTGCCCCAATGGTTTTAGCTCCTGAAAATTTACAACAATATTCTTCTTTACCACCAAAAATAAGAAGCGGAGTAAATTTATTGAGAAAATTAGGTACATCAGTTGCCGGTGAATATGGAAAAGAGGGAGCAAAATCTTTAGGCGCTGGAGGAGTGGGCCAGGAAGCAGCTAAACAAGGTTTAATGTTTATTATGGGAATGGGTCTTCCTCGGTTAACAGGAGAAAGAAGTCCAGATAATTTTATCTCAAATATTTACGCAAAAAGAGATGCTTTAATTCCTCCTGGTACAATGGTCACTCCATCAGGATTAGAATCACGACTTCAAAATTATATAAATTCTACTTTAAAATATGGTGGCCCAACACCTGAGAAGAAACATGTTGCTAGTATTGCTGAAGAATTTTTACAGAAAATTTCCGGAAGAGCTATAGAAATGAAAGAACTTTTACAAATGTTTAGAGACGTAAACAGAAATCGTTCATCTGCGATGGCAATTCAAAATTTAGACAAACCAGGTGTAAAACAGGCTAGAAAATATTGGGGAGATATATCTAGAATTTTCAATGATTCTATTGAAGGTTATATCGCACCTATTAGCCAAGATGCCCTAAAATATCATAAAGATGCGAATAGTGCTTTTTCTACACTTATAAAAAGTCGCAGAACAACTGACTATATCATGGATAAAGCAAAAAATGTACCCTTACAAACTGGAATCGGGGCATTATTTGGAGGGTCTATCGCTCTAAATCCACTTTTAGCAGCAAAGGGATTAGCTGTCGCTGGTGCTGGTGCTGCAACAGTTGGTACTTTAACTAAAACGGGAGAAATGGCCTATCGATTTATCATGAATCCAGCTCTTCGTCACTATTATGAAGAAGTATTAGTAAATGCATTACGAGAGAATGGCCCAGCAACAATAAGAGCATTAAAAAAATTAGACGATAGATATCTAATAGAATTAAAAGATCCAAAATCTAATGTGAATCAGGCATTGCCGACATCACAAATCCAAAAATAAATCCAAAAATAGCGCAAGCTGCTAAAAATATTAAAAACAACATATAACCTCCTTGTTATTTCTTACTTTCTTTGATCAAATCAATAAACATTTCATAAAGCCTATCAGATCGAGCTGATTGAGCTTTCATATCAAGAGTGATATCTCTATGAATAAAGTAAGCTGATCCTAAAATTGTTCCAATGATTGATAATGTTTGCAATATTATTTCCATAGATCCTCCCTGTTTATTCCATCTAATCGATAGATGGTAATTTTTACGATATGTCTCTTCTGCATCTTACTCAAAAGCCGACCTTGGCATGTTCTAGAGCAAAAATGAGATCGTTTGCGTTGGGAGTTTTTCACTAGGTAAATTTTGCCACATTCACGGCAAATCATGTTCGTTTTTCGATAATTCTTTCGTGCAACTTTAGAGATGCTCTCATTGCGACATTGTATATCGCAATATTTCCAATTGCAAGCCGGTATTATTCTATCACAATTTAAACATTTCATGCAACTGAACCTTTAGCCAAGCGAAAATAAATTTACATTCTTTTTTATATTTATGACATTAATATTTTTAAGAGGAGAGCCAACCCTATGTCAAGCCCACTATCATATTTAGGAACACCAGATGCAAGCACAACCGTAAGAGGTAAAGTTGAATTAGCAACTGTAGCCGAGTGCACAACAGGAACAGATAACACAAGAGCTGTAACCCCATTAGGTTTAGCTGCGGTAGCAATAGCTGGAGCTCCGGCGGCGAGCACTTCACAACCTGGAATTATAGAAATTGCCACCAATGCCGAAGCAGCTGCGCAAGCGTCTGGTTCTCTAGCTTTAGTTCCATCGAATATACCTTCAATTATGGCTGCAGCAGGCGCCATCGGTGGAACAACTCCGGCAGCTGGTTCATTTACAGACCTTACAGCTAGCGGAGGTACTGTCTCTTTATCATCCTCGGCAGCGGGTAATTTGACTGCAACAGGCGCAGGAATAGATATGTCAATCGTTTCTGATGCTGGCCGAGTTGTTATTAATGGTGAAGAAGCGGCTGCCGATGCCGTACGTATCCTTTCGGCCGCTGGTGGTCTAGATGTCGATGTTGCTCTTCAAATGTCTTTAGTATCTTCTCAAAATGCAGCCGATGCTGTTGTAATCAACGCTTCAGCAGGTGGTATTGATATTATAGCAGCTGGAGCAGCTGGCGAAGACCTTGATCTTACTTGCACTTCTGGCTCTGTTCATATCACAGCAGGAGAAGCGGCTTCAGATGCCGTTAACATCGATTCAACAGGCGGTTTTGACCTCGATGCTGCCGAACAAGTTAACATCGCATCATCTCAGAATGCAGCTAACGCTATTGTTATTACCGCCTCAGTAGGTGGTATTGATATTACGGCACCAGGCGCGTCTGCTGGTGAAGATATTGACATTGTAGCTACAGGCTCATCAGTTAATATCACTTCAACAGAAAATGCCGCGGATTCCATTGTTATTACTTCTACATTAGGTGGTATCGATATTCTTGCAAGTGGAGCAGCAGCAGGAGAAGATATTGACATCGTAGCAACAGGTTCAAGCGTTAATATCACCTCTACAGAATCCGCAGCTGATTCAATCAAAATCACCTCCACTGCCGGTGGTATTGATATTCTAGCCTCTGGAGCGGCAGCTGGTGAGGATATCGATATTGTTGCGACAGGATCATCCGTCAATATTTCCTCATCCGAATCAGCAGCAGACTCAATTACCATCATTTCATCAGCTGGTGGTATTGACATTTTGGCTAGCGGAGCAGCGGCTGGTGAGGATATCGATATTGTAGCTACTGGTTCATCAGTCAATATAACTTCTACAGAAGATGTGTCGGATGCAATCTACATCCGAGCAAATGCGGGAACTTCGGAAGCTATTAAAATACATGCTGACCAAGGTACTGGCGTAGCATCTCTTAATCTTCTTTCTGATGTAGGGGGTATTACATTAAGAGCAACCGGATTAGCTTCAGCAGATGCAATTAACCTTGAAGCTGCTGCTGGTGGTATCGATGTAGATGCAGCTTTACAAATTAATATTGCTTCCTCTCAAAACGCAGTAGATGCAATTCGCATCATTTCTAGTGCTGGTGGTATCGATATTGATGCAGTAGGTGCTGCAACTGAAGATATCAATATCACAAATACAGGAGGTAGCATTGTATTAGTTGCTACCGAATCCATAGCAGATGCTATTGTATTAAACGCCTCTGGCGCAGCTGGGGGTATAGACTTGACAACCGGCGGTGGTTCAATTGACCTTAGTTCTTCAGGATTTGTCACAGTTGCCCCCACTACTGATACAGTCGCCTCCCCAACAGCAACTTCAACACAAAACGTAAACGTTTTATCTGCCACATTTACAGGTTTTACAACCGCTTCAGCAGCCTCTCAGGAATTTACAATTACTAACAGCATCATTACGACATCAAGTTCGATGTTCGTCACAGCCTGCAATGAAGGTGCCAACGATGCTCAAATGACTGTAATGCGCGTGAAACGGGCTGCTGGATCAGCTGTGGTTACCTTAAAAAATAACGGTGCAGCGGCTCTTAACGGTAACGTAACTATAACCGCATGGGTAATTAAAGCATGACGTCACAACGTATTGGCGACGCTAGCGTCGCCATCCCACAACTCGATATTGCAATGGTGTGGGAAAAAAGAATTGAATATGACGGAAACAACCCCATTTATGTTGGTTGGAATAAAGAACCCAATGCTTCAACTGCCAAAGAAACTTGGTACATTATTAAAAATACCTTTTCAGGATCAAACTTGACTCGATCTCAACTTCCTGATGAAGGTGCTCTTTTTAATTATGCTTGGGATGATCGCGCAACACTATTTTCGTAATGGAGACCAATGCCATATACCTTCAATCCATTCACAAATAACTTTGATTATTACTCTTCGGGAGGTAGTGGAGGCGGTGATGTTTCTGGCCCTGGAAGTTCAACGGATAATGCAGTAGTACGATGGGATGGTACATCCGGAACTTTAATAAAAAATTCCTCAGTTATCATTACGGATAGTGGAGATATCTCAGCCAATAGCATTGATCTTACCGTTGCATTAACTGCTACAGATGGCGGAACTGGCCAAACATCTTATACAACTGGCGATTTACTTTATGCTTCTTCTGCTTCTGCTTTGTCTAAATTACCGATTGGGACAAATAGCCAGGTTTTAACTCTATCTGGTGGTCTTCCGTCTTGGCAAACTCCGGCAGCTTCAGGTGTAACTTCAGTAACCGGTACAGCTGATAGAATTACTTCTACAGGTGGCACAACTCCTGTTATTGATTTAGCTGCTACATATGTTGGTCAGACATCAATAACAACTTTAGGCACAATCGCAACAGGAACTTGGAATGCTACTACTATCGCAGTAACGAAAGGCGGAACAGGTCTAACCTCTGCATCTCAAGGCGATCTTCTTTATGGCAGTGCTGCCAATACCTATAGTGCTTTAGCTAAAGATACAAATTCTACCCGGTATCTTAGCAATCAAGGAACTAGTAACAACCCTTCTTGGAATCAAGTTAACCTTGCAAATGGTGTTACAGGAAATCTTCCAGTTACAAATCTTAATTCAGGTACAAGTGCTTCAGCTTCTACATTTTGGCGTGGAGACGCTACTTGGGCCGCTCTTCCTGTAACAGCGACACCTGTAAGAGAAATATTCTTTGATGCTGCATCGATGCAGGCATTAGAAACGAATTTTGGTACATTGACTGCAATAACAGGTGGAACAAATTCCACAAAAATAATGGTCCGGGCTTTTGATCAAACTACTGAAGAATTTGCCAATTTTAAATTTCAAGTTCCAACAGATGTGACTAGCGGAACTGTGACATTTAGAGCTTGTTTTATGGCAGCTACTGCTGCATCGAGCAAAAATATTGGTTTTAAATTCTATTATCAAAATTTAAGCGATACATCTTCATTTGATGGGACTTATTCTTCCATAACTTCTGGAGCTTTAGCGATTAATGCAACTCAAGATCATGTTACAATTGCTACATTTACTTCTACAATTTCAACTTTATCTTGGACCGCAGGAATGATAATAGAAGTAAAATTGTCACGTGACACTTCAGTCTCAAACAATTTAGCTAGCGATATGTATTTACTAAGTTTTTGCATTGAAATACCAAGGTCTAATTAATGGCAACAACTAGTGTTTCAAGTTTATCTTTCGTTAGAGCTACTCCCTCATATATTAATATGAGTGATATTGATATTATGAAAAATAAATCTGCAATTACTTGTTTTATTTGGGCTTATCCTACTGCTTTAAATACTGGTTATATAGATCTTGTAAGAGATGATGGGACTTACACTCCTATCCAAATTCCTAATAATTCTGGACAAATAGCTTCTGTTAATTTTCCTGTGGTTGTAATGCTAGCTTCAAATCCAAATAATACTTTAAATGCATGGCATTTTTATTCGACACATTGGGATAAATCTGTAAATTCTGGAAAACCAGATTTTTATGCAAATGCAACCAATGTGCAGACAGCAGGAACAGGGTCCGCTAGTAATACTGCTTCGGGTAGCAATCCTCTTATGATTGGAAATAATGAAGGTGGTCATGATGAAGGATTTGATGGAAATTTATGTTTCGTTTTGATTTATACAACAAAATTATCACAAGCTCAGGCTCAGGAACTTTTATATAATCCTTGGGCATTTCCAACTACTACACTAGTAGCATTTTATTGGCTTTTAAATACGACTTCAACAATATCAGATCAATGCCCAAATACATTACATACGGGAACGGCTACAGGTACTTCATTATCTGCAAATGGTCCTCCTTTTATATTTATGCAAAGTGGTTGTTTGTAAAAAAAGGAAATAAATGGTTTTCAAATTCAATCTGATTACGAAAAATCAAGGTATAAAATGACTGGACAAAATCGCCCTTTTAGCTATGGAGACCGTGATAGACGCACTTACATAACTTATAAATCCGAAATGGAGATACGTTGTGAAAATGATGTTAATGGTAATCCAATTTATATCGGCAGAGCCAAGCCAGGAGTTGCCGAATCAGACGATAAATGGCAAATCGCCTTTCATACTTGGGATGCTAATCAATCGTTAACTTCTAAACAATGGCCTCAAAACTCAGAAGGCGCAGCTTCCACCGATTACGAATTCGTGTGGGATGATAGAGCCTCCTATACATTTGTGTGAGGTACAATGCCCTGGACAGTCAATCCCGATCACGGATATTTAGAACGTTTCACAGTAACAGGTGGAGGCGGTAGCGCTACAAATATTAATGTAGATATTGCTGAGGCTCCTGGTGTTGATCCTGTCGTACCAAATGGCAGCGATAATATTACATTTACGGGTGCACAAGTCGCTTCAGGCGTCGTTGGAGCAGATGTACTTCGTACATACAGCAATATGGCTTCCGAAGTCGTCTATCAAATTCAACAATCCGGTGCTGCAGCCTCTCAAAATACCGCATTAAATGGTGTCGCACATTTCGACAGTGCTAATTTTACGGTGACAAATGGGTTTGTTTCTTTGCTAGGAGGATCGGCTGGAATATCATCTTTGGTTACAGATGTTGGCGGCCCTGTCATGCAAGATGGTTCTGGACAGGTGACATTTACAGGTGAGGCTGTTCCTGCTCATGCGATTCCAATAGAATCAGATGGTTCAGTAGCAAATACTTTATCTTATCATTTGCAAGTTACATCAGCCCAAGCTATTTCTTCACTGACAAATGCAGGCCTTGCAAGTTTTGATTCAGGAGATTTTACTGTCGATGCTAACGGATTTGTTTCATTAGCGGGTGCAGGTGGCTTGTTTATCGAATCGGTAAATGTTGATGCTCATACTGCTCCTGGTACTGATCCTGTTGTTGCTAACGCAAGCGGTGTCATTACAGTTACAGGTGCCCAAGTAGCAGCAGGTTCAATTGGCACAAACGTAATCCGTACCAATTCACTTGCAGCAAATACATACACAATTCAAATCCAACGTGCAAATGTTTCAGCTGCTAGTGATATTACTCTCAATGGAGTTGCCCATTTTGATAGCACAAAATTTGACATAGACGCTAACGGATTTGTCACTCTTGATGCTACAGTGCCAATTACATTTACCGCCGATGCAGGTTTAGCGACCCCAGCTTTAAATAATTTAAATATTTTAGGTGGCGAAGGAATAGATACCTCCGGCGCAGGATCGACAATAACCATCTCAGGTGAAGATGCATCGGCAGTTAATAAAGGAATTGCCTCATTTACAGTGGGCGATTTTACCGTCATTGCAGGAAATGTTTCTTTAGCAACCCAACCAGGTGAGCTCATAACAGGTGATAGTGGAGGTGCACTTTCTCCAACTTCTAATAATTGGAACATACTTGGCCGTAGCGGATCTAAAACATCAGGAAGCGGTTCTACTTTGACAATTAAAAGCCCTCCTTATGCAGATCAAGGAAGCTCAACGACAATCACTCTAAACAGCGGAAGTTTTGCAACTAATACTGTCACATTGACAACGCCGGCCACCGCTGGATTAGCAGATGGAGATTTACTCGAATTTGTCGCAACTGATGGTATTTTAACCATACAATTAGCGGCTACTCAAGTGGCGCATCTTGGTAGCGCAGTGACAACCGCTGCAGGAACGATCACCGGAACTGCCACCGGAGATTCTATTAGTTTGAGATACCAGGCCTCAACAAATGATTGGTGGGCAACTTCAATCGTCGGAATTTGGATTACAGCTTAGGAGCTTTATGGTCGTAAACGTCGCAACAAATAGATATGGAGTCGCAAAACTAATTGTCGCACCAACCCTAGCAGAAGGGGCAAATTATACCACTATAGCGGCAGCACTTACTGCCGCTTCATCAGGAGATACAATCTTCATACGCCCAGGAACTTATACAGAAAATCCAACAATGAAAGGAGGGGTCAATCTATGCACTTTCGATTGTGATGCTCAAACTCCAAATGTGACGATCATTGGAAAATGTACCCATAATACGGCCGGTACTGTTACATGCAGTGGAATACGGTTTCAGACAAACAGTGATTATTGTATTGTAAATAGTGGAAGCGCAGCATCGAATTTAATTTTATTAGATTGCTACATAAATGCACCAAATTCTTCAGCAATAAATTTTACGTCCTCAAGTTCCAGTGCACAAATAAATTTAATTAGGTGTTATGGTGATTTAGGTACAACAGGAATAAAATTTTTTGATCAAACAAGTCCTGGCGTTTTAAATGCAATTTATTCTCCTCTAATAAATAGTGGATTATCTACGACTGCTTCAACTGCAAGTGCAGGGATTACAAGATTTCTATTTTCGCTTGTTAACTTCCCTGTTACGACATCATCAACAAATACTTTCGAAGGAAATTTTTCCCGTTTTGATACAAGTAGTCTTGCTGTTACTTGTTTGACGATTGGGGGATCTGGAAATAACACGTTAAAATTATGCGAATTAAATTCTTTTTCAGCATCTTCAATTTCTATCGGATCATCTTTAGCAGCATATCATAATAATATCAATTCAACAGGTTCAAATGTTGTTACAGGGGCAGGAACCTATTATTACGCGGGAAATGTGTATGGAAACAATGCAACGCCCAACACAACTACAAGGACGCCAGAATATTTAGACGCTGGTACAATAATTGTACAAGGTGGTCCATATATTACATCTGGTAGTGGCTCTCCTAATGGTGTGATCACAGCTCCAAAAGGTTCAATTTATATGCGAACAGATGGAAGTAGCTCATCTACAAGAGCTTATTCGAATACAAATGGTGGAACAACATGGACGGCTTTCACAACTGTTGCTTAATCTAAATAGCTGTGATTTCCATCATCGGGTAGATCAAAACAAGGACAATCAGGGTGATGCACAACTGAATGATTGTCAAAAAGTAGATAAAGATGGTTTTCATAAACTAGAAGCTTAACTGATAATTTTTTATCTCCATCTGTATATTCTTTGGAATGACAGTAAAAAGAAAGTAAACATAAAAATAATATCAATAAAATCTTATTCATTTTCACTCCAAGCCTCTCGGCGTTTTCGTATTCGAACTACTTCAATTTTTCGGAAATTCTGCTTGTGATGCGTACATACGCAATCGATCACATAATCTAATCGACCTTTAAACGTATCCATATGACAAGAATAGATTTGCTGACTTTCATCATCCATAGTAAAGATAATATCAACAAACCTATTCTCAATATCCTCATTTAAAAATTTAGTCCATGATTCATCTTCAATGATATCATGGATAAATTCCAGCTCCTTCTCATCGTCCATTCTTCAATTCCTCAATCTCTTTTGAAAGATTTTGAATCATGGTAAACAAGGTATTATGACGCGCAAATAATCCACGTCGGATATTATCTTGGCTTTCTTTTAGATTATAAATTTCTATTTTAATAATTTCGGCTTCCGTAATTTCACGGAATAAATCAAGTTGAATCATATCCCCCCCTATCTGAGAAGCAGCTAGCTTATATGCAAAACAGATTATCGTCAATGGCTTTTCTCGATTTTTACTGTCCAGTAATAACTAGAAGGCTTGCGGTAACTTTCTAAATCCATGTTTTTCAACTCAGGAATTTTAGTATAATCCACCGCACCTTTACGGCTATATCGTGATAATTTCAAGCCTGCACCTCTGCTATTTTTATTACCACTCATTGCTATAAGCATGTTCTTATATTTCTCCTCTTCACAAGCTAATTTCCTAGCTTCCGCACTCACAATTTGGTACTTTCTAGCGCATTCTAACCATGCTTCATTTGTAACTTGGATATAATCTCTTTCTTCCAACTCCGGAGCTATAAAATTGACCATGCAATTGTAAAACTTTTGCTCTTCGATAATGATCTTATCAATATAATCATTATCTCTTGGTACTTCCAAAATCACCACATCATCACCATTACGGCTATAATAGTAAGCCATTTTTAGCTTAGTGACTAACATCTGTTTTTGTACCTGGGGATAATAATGCTTAGGCACATATCCATCTTTTGCAACGGCATGATCCTCTTTACAAGCATTTTTTATTTCGACAATATAATTCCGACATGAGCTTATCCCGTCCAAACTCGCCATCATCCAGTCATATTCCTCAGATAAAATAACTTCAGGACGCATATCTAGTTTTTTTCTCTGATTAAAATCTTCTAGATATTCGGGTTCCAATTTTATGCCTTGTTCCATCGCATAATTCGATACATCGGCTTTCAAATCCATCTTTTCCAGCCACAATTGATATGGCGTTTTCCAAGGAGACACCCCCATAACAATGGGAGTATCACTTGCGCCAATCATCGTTTTTCGTAAATTAATCCAAGCTTCCGTGCGTTGATCTAACATAATTTAACCTATTCTTATAGTAATTGATTTCCTTATCTTGCTCGATGATTTTACGAGCTAATATGTCTAGCAAAAGGGCAGGGGCTTTATCCCCCGCCATTTCAATATACTCCATGTATTTGGTAGCATATTCATGTACTAATTTTTGACTCGCATCCATCATGCTGTTACCTCTTTGCGCATATTTTTAGCGATTGCAGCCTTAATCGTTTTGCGCAGATCTTTAGGCACATCTCGCAAATTGTAGATCGGTTTTGGTAATCCTTCCAAACTCAATAAAAGTTCATGCTGATATTTCGAATCGCATTTTTCAAAATTCTTTAGCATCTCTTCCATTTCCTCATCAACAACTTTCACAGTACCTAATGGTGTATAGGATTCATATCCTCCAGCAAATGGGTCTTCACTGTCATACATAGCTTGCAGATTAATCGGTCTTTCCTCGAAACATTTGATGATATACGCATCTATTGGCTTATGCGGTACCGGATTGATTGTGTATTCAGTGTCAACACCTTCTCCGGATTTAGTAATCTTTATATCATATCCATAAGGTGCCCCCCAATCCGCATCTTTACATAACGCTTCTAAACTCCTGCGAATCGTAGCTTGTGTGACTTGCATAATCTGGACTTGCTCAGTCATATAATTAAATACGATAAACGCCCAAAAATGCTTAAATGGTTTCTTAGAATCAATAGATTTATTAGGCTTATTCTCCATTCTGTATCTTATCGGTTTTTTCTCCATCCAGTCTTCCCAACCCAAGATTGGGGCTGATAAAATACGGATTCTATTCTCTCCGTCTTGTAGCTTCAAATATCCATTATTTGCTGATTTTGGTGCTTCGTAGTTTTCTGGTAAAAAATTCATAATTTGGCTCTCAACTTTTTGTTTAATTTAAATAGGATTCCACTAAGTTTTGGTCTCTTTGTTCTTTCAATAATTTTTCAAGCTCTTCTCTAGCTTTATATGATGACTGCAAACGATATCCAAATTCGATGACCCAACCAAGCACTTCTTCTCGGTAAATGTCCATCTCATCCATAAGCTCTAAAGCTTCTAGATCATTATCTAAATATCTCTCACACCAGTATTCTGCCCATTTTAAGCAACCTTTGTGTAAACGGTATTTATCTTCAAATGATAAAAATAGTTTCTCAATCATACTATCTGGTATTTCTTCTTCTTCTTTATAAAATAACATATGGCTCTCCTTTAACAATCAATTATTTACAATATAGGTTCATAAACTCAATTAAGACTTCAGTCATTGATCGATTGTTTCTATAGCACCGCTCTTTAAAGCGCCCCACTATTCCACGATCTATCCATACTCTCAGCAATTTTACGTTCTTTGCTATGTCGCCATCATCCATGAAACTTCCATTGTTATTATTTCTTGACCAATCAACGCCTATCGTTGCTTGATAAACCTAATATAACATAACTAGCATAAATAACGCAACACAAAAAAAAATTTGATGCAAATATTCTTGATTTCTTGTCTTTCAATCTCTTAATATCAAAAAAATTAAAACCCCCCTATTTCAGTAGGAGAACATGAATTTAGCTTCTTGGAAAAAACTACACAATCATTCAAATATTACACTCGCCAAATTCTTAGGAGTTTCTTTAACCACTGTCTATAACATCATATCAAGGCGTTATTTGCCCTCCGATCTTCTTATTTCGCACATCGAAAAAAAAACAGATGGAGCCGTTAAACGAAGAGATTATAATCTCCCTCCAGAAAAAAATTGTCCAATCTGTGGTAAGAAAATCAGTAATAGAAAAAAAGAGGCGAAAATCTGAATTCTCGCCTCCCAACAACTTCACAAATATCTAAGAGTGTCTTTGAAAAACACAACCTCATTATATTTTTTTATTTTATTTATGCAAGAAAAAAGGCGTTGATAAAGGAGAGCCATCCCCAAAAATCAACGCCAGCACTCCTATCAGTGCTATAAAGGCAAAAAAACAAAGTGACCACAAACCCGCTGCCACCCATAGGATAGGGATGGGTCACGCGTAAAGGCTATAATATATGATGCATTTCACGCAATCACTTTCACCAGATTCTCTTACATGCAATAGATTCCTCATCCAACAAATTGGGCTTCACAATGCTCTTGCATTAGATTACCTGCTAAAATTAAGAAATAGTATTTCTCATCAACTCGATCAAGATGGATATTTCTTCTCACAATTCCATTCTGTCTTCGAGCAAACAGGTCTTACCACTCAACAATTTCAATCATCTTTAAACTATTTAATTGATTATAATTTAATTAAATGTCAAGCCATCGGATTGACCGACCAAATCCCAATTATCAGATACAAAATCAACGATGAAAATTACCTAAAACTCTTCAAAATCAACGCTTCTAAATTGGCTAAGAATAATCGTTTCCAACATCTACTAAGACATGTTGATATTTATCATCTATTTTCTATTTACGACGTATCCAGAAAGGTCTTAAAGAAGTTCAGGATTCACCATATTTTGATAGATTTTCCATCAAAAAAACCTAGACTAAAATGGTTGAAAGTCAAGTCTTTACCATATTTCAATATAACGTCTGATAAAATTTCAGAAGTATACAAATTAGAAAATAAAGACAAACATTTTGATTTTATTATAGTAAATAAATGTGTTGATTTACATTACAAATTAGATCCAAAAGATTGGGTGCTCAAAAAAGCTCCTCCGCTTAAAAAAGATACACTTTTAACAAAAGGAATTGAAAGAGCGCCTAAAGTTTTCACGACAATTGATGAACATAATATTTTAGTAGCAAAACATGGTTTAGAAGCGGTTCAAAGGGGATATGTTTATCTTTCAAGATATTATCGTAATAAAACAACAACCAAGCGCCAGCAGCGCGCTTTTTATGCAATGGACAATTGGGCTTTGGAGGCTTCAAAGCGTGGATAAACAAGTCCAATTACTCATAAAAAACCATCGTTTTTATAAGACTAGACGGTTATTGAAAATGATACGTCTTGCTCTAAAATTAGATCGGAATTTTGTGTCAAGTGCGCTAAACATAAGTGTCAGACAAATTTACAATATTGAAGAGAAAAAAACATTGATTAATCCAATCATTAGCCACCACCTTTATAACCTTTGCCAGCTCTATAAGATAGACTATGAATTGATTTATGAAAAAATGGATAGAGAACATAAGGACACTTGTAGAATATGTTTAAAATAATTCTTTATGGAGAACCTATCTCCAAGAAAAGACATCGAATCAAAAGAGTTAAAGACAAGATTCATTCTTATGATCCCCAAGAAGGTGATAAGAGGATTACTAAAAAATGTATGGGCATACAAAAAGACATACAAAATATTAAAAAAATGAATGGCGCTCTTTCAGCTATATTTTCTTTTTACTGTACACCGATTAAGAAAGGATATAATGATAAAATTTGGGGGTTATCTTATCATGCAGATAAGCCCGACATTGACAATATGATAAAATATTATTTAGACTGTGCAAATGATATTGTGTTTGCCGATGACAAACAAATTGTGAGTTGTATAGCTCAAAAACATTATTCATCTAATCCTAGGACGGAGATTATTATCGAAAATTTACCTTTGAATGAAATTGATGAAGAAGATAAAAAGATTCTTTATAACTTTAGTCCTAAACAATTACAGGATTTTAGCCGTGATTGCCAAACAATTAGCGATTATTTTGCAGAAGTTGAAGAAATGGCTGAAAGAGGTGTGGACGCGCCCTACGCCTCCGTCGCCACCTCCTTATTAAAAAGTTTTGCAAAGAAATGGTCTAAAGTTATTACAAAAATAGGAAAAGTATGAAATACGTTTTATTCAGCTTTGCTTTAATGCTTTGTGGTTGTAGCTATAGCATCAATCAAGTCCATACACAAGGAGAAGCCTCTGATGTTGTGGATGAAACTTTGAATCAACAACCAAAAATAGCACCAAATTTAAATTTACCGATGGGGGGAATCTAATGTATAAATTAAAAGTCGTAAATCATGATTTCAAGTCGTTCGAAGTTGAATTGCATGACTCTGAAATCGATGATATTTTCAAAGCAATTTACGAAAATCAAGTTTATTTTAATGCGGAAAAAAGTGGGGGAATTTATATCCCTCTTCATACAATCCGTTACATTTATTTCATAAAAAAGGAAGAGCCATGTCAGGAAAAAAACCAAAGCTTGGAAGTGGAGAAAGATTTAAACAGCTTGAAGGAAAACTCGCTGCCAAAGGAATTAGCAATCCTGCAGGATTAGCAGCCAAAATTGGCCGAGAAAAATATGGAGCTAAAAAGATGGCCAAAATGGCCGCGAAGGGGAAGAAATGAAGAAGAAAGGTAAAGGCAAGAAATGCTGAATTGGCGTCTAGAAAAGAGGAAGTTGCGTGAGTTAGTGCCTAACGATCGCAATCCTCGCGAGTTATCTAAAATGCAAGAGGGCCACCTTCGCAAATCGTTAGAGAAATATGGCTTGATTGACAAGCCTATTGTGCAAGGCAATAAAGTAATTGGGGGCCATCAACGGATAAATGTTATGATCTCTATGGGAATCTCTGAATGTGATTGCTGGATTGCTGATAATGAAATATCACAAGCCGATATTGATGAGTTGATGATAAGACTCAACAGGAATCATGGAGAATGGGATTTTGATATTTTAGCTAATGAGTTTGATATGCAAATGCTATTCGATTGGGGATTTACCGAAGATGAACTCACCGAATGTGCCCCAAAAAAATTGCCCAAACCAAAAATTACAATCGAATTTGACGACAGAGATGAGATGGCGTTATCTTTAGAAATGATAAGTAAACTTGGATTAAATGCTAAAATTAAGGTAAGTAAATGAAAAAGAAAGCTTCAAAATCAACATATGTTCGACAAGCAGAGAAAAAAGCTAAAATTGCTAATGCTCCTCAGCCTCCAAATCAAGATATGTCAATGAAAGGCGGGACAAGCATTTGATGTATAAATCTCCAGTTACTGAACTTTTAAGCCAATATATCAAGAATTTTATTGATGAAGACATCAATAGATTAGATTTAGTGCTTAAATATCCTGAAGAAGTCTGGAATAGTTTTTGCGAGGTGACGAATAATTGCAAAGGCAACTACTTTGAAATAGCTCATTTTATCCGCAATACAGCAAAAGATTATGATAGGCGTCAGAGGATTAAGTGCCAATTTTGTCGAATTGAGGCAGGTTTTGATGTGGAATCGCCTGTTCGTGCAGAGATTTTATGCAAGATGCATCGGCAGGATTATGAAATCAATTTCAATGATTTGACATTAATTCAACCTTCTAAAACATTTAAAATAACTGGCGAAGAGGGTTTGCATACAAGATGAGTTACTTCCAATCAGATACTTCTGAATTATCATCCGAAATGTTAATAGAAGCTTTGATGCAAAATCAGGGATTTTTACAAGCTACGCAATCTTATATCGCAAAAAAATGGCAATTACATTTTACAACCGTCACCCTTAAGAAATGCATTATTCGTTTTGGATTAACGGAATATGTGAA
>DATJHZ010000618.1:0-8386 GCA_035493595.1 Cyclobacteriaceae bacterium
GCCCTCATTAAAATGAAAGATCCGGAATATGATTATGAGCTAGCTAAAATGGCGGTGTCACCTAAAGCGCAGGGTAAAAACATTGGCTGGCTTTTAGGACAGGCTACTATCGAAAAAGCAAAATCACTTGGGGCTAAAAAAATATATCTGGAAAGTAATACTATTCTTAAACCTGCAATTAACCTTTATCACAAATTAGGTTTCAAAAAAATAGCTGGTCATGCTACACCGTATGAACGATGTAACATTCAAATGGAGATTTTAATAGCATAAGCATAAAAGATCGATAGTTATTACCAAGACATAAACTTTTAGCTGGAAGAAATTATGAGAAACATAGTAAAGAAAGAAAACGCCACTGCCAGGCAATTTTTAGGAGTTGATTTTGTAGTTCTTTCTATTGGCAAAGACTCCATGGTGACAAAGATGTTGTATAAGTCAACTGACTTTGTTCCTTTTCACAAGCACCCTAATGAGCAGAGCGGTTATGTTATTTCAGGCCAATACAAATTGAAATTGGGTGGAGAAGAATTTTTATTATCTGAAGGTGATACTTATTCCATTCCTGCTAATGTTGAACATTCAATTGAAATTATTGAAGCGGGTCAAGTCGTTGATGTGTTTACACCAATCAGGCAGGATTATCTATAGACCTGTCACTTTCAAATAATGCCGGTACATCTATATTAATCAAAAATACCCACCCTTTATGAGCTTAAATCGACATTATTTGTTGGGGTAAGGGAATTACTGATACCCGAAATTCAGTATTAGTCTGATGGATAATTAGGCTTTGAAGCTGACCTTTGCCAGATAAAATCTAACTAGAAGGACCCCCCTCATGAACTTAAAGATTTTAATGCTGGAAGATTTGGAAGCAGATGCTGAATTGATTGCACGTGCTCTATCTAAAAGCAACATCTCATTTACAAGTACCAGGGTAGATACCAGAGAAGATTTTATTGATAAGATAAACTCATTTAAACCCGATATGATTTTATCCGATCACTCTTTGCCTCAGTTTAATTCTATTGATGCCTTAAATATTTGTCGTGAAATGGGTCTGTCCATTCCATTTATTCTTGTTACAGGTGCTGTGTCTGATGAGTTTGCAGTTAACTGCCTCAAGCTTGGTGCGGATGATTATTTACTGAAATCTAATTTATCAAGACTACCAACATCCATTAACAATGTGCTTAAGCAGCGACAATTACAAGCCCAACGTAAAAAGGACGAGGAGACATTGCATAGTCAAAATAAAGAGCTCATAAAGATTAATGAAGAGCTCGATAATTTTATGTATAGTGTATCGCATAATCTGCGTCAGCCGCTCGCCTCTGTTATGGGTTTAATCAATATTGCCAAAATGGAATTAAGCCAATCACCAGAGAAGTTATCTGAATTTCTGGCGATGATGGAAAGCAGTGTTTTTAAACTTGATAATACGCTGAAGGATATTCTTGACTATTCACGCAATGGAAGAATTGAAGTGAAGTTGGAAAAAATTTCTCTTCGAAAAATAATTGATGAAAGTTTCGACAGGCTGAAATACCTGAAGGGGTTTGATCTGATTGAAAAACAAATTGAAATTGTTGACGATGTGGAATTTCATTGTGATTCGTACAGGCTCTCAGTAATCTTTACGAACATACTTTCAAACTCCATAAAATATTATGATTCAAACAAGGAGAAAAGCTATATAAATATCCGAGGAACAGTTACACAAGAAGAGACTATAATTTTTATTTATGATAACGGTATAGGCATCCAGTCAGATTATCTTTCCAAGATATTTAATATGTTCTACCGAGCAACAACGCAGAGCGATGGTGCAGGCATTGGATTGTTCATTGTCAAAGAAACAATGGAAAAATTGCATGGTACCATTACGGTGGAGTCAGTTGCAGACGAAGGAACACTCTTTATTGTTACCATACCAAATAAAATTCCTCATGTATACCCTCTGGAGGGTAGTAAGGAATACCCTTTACAAGCTACATAAAAACGCTTTATAAGGTTATTGTAAGCAGGTACTTACCGACACTACTTTTGCCGGTAATTATATAGCACAATAAACTTATTCTATGCGAAGCATTTTACTATTTTTTATTTTCTTATCCATACTTTCAATAACAGCCTATAGTCAGCAGCATATTGGTACAATAAAAGGCACTATAAAAACTGCTGATGGCTCGCCTGCCGAATTCATTAATGTTGTTTTAAAGGGTACTAACAAAGGAACGACAACTAATAGCAATGGTGAATTTGAAATTAAACATGCTACACCTGGCACGCATTCCCTTGTCATTTCTTTCATTGGTCTTGAACCACAAGAACTTGCTGTAGAAGTGAAGGCAGGCGAAGTTACTTCTGTACCAGAGGTTACGCTGAATGAAGATGCCAGCCATTTAACAGAAGTTGTAGTTACAGGTATGAGAGAAAGATCATATCAGAATGAAAGTTCTAACATAGGCTCCAAATCAACCACGCCGTTAAAAGATATTCCGCAGGCTATAAGCTATGTAACA
Organism: Cyclobacteriaceae bacterium; assembly: GCA_035493595.1. GTDB lineage: Bacteria > Bacteroidota > Bacteroidia > Cytophagales > Cyclobacteriaceae > DATCRE01. Next base: position 2,529 of record DATJHZ010000618.1, read on the forward strand.
AAAGAGCTTGTACAAGATCGTCAGTCGTTTAGAATCAATGATGTTATTAAAAACATAAGTGGTGTAAGTTTGAATAATTTTGAAAACAGATTTACGCTGCGTGGTCTTGCAGGTAACAGCTACCAGTTGATCAACGGCCTGCGGGTTAGTGGCAGATCATTCAATTCACCGCTGGTTAGTAATCTGGAAAGAGTAGAGGTTATTAAAGGACCTGCATCTGCTCTCTATGGTAACACTGAACCTGGTGGCACGATCAATAGTGTTACCAAAAAACCATTGGATGTGCAGAGAAATTCTGTTAACATTTCAACCGGTAGTTTTCAAACATCTAGATTTAATACTGATTTTACGGGCCCTTTAAATGCAGAGAAGACGGTATTGTATAGACTAAACGTTACCTATCAGAACTCTAGCACATTTCGTGATTTACAGGAGCGCAAGGATTTTCAGATTGCTCCATCATTTTCATACCTGCCCAGTGACAAAACCAGAATTGACGTTGATTTTGCATACAATACTGTGAATGGAAGAAACGAACGTGGCCAACCTATTTATGGACCATCAACAAGTGGCGCATCTCGTTTATTCAAAACACCTATTTCTCAAAGCATGTCTCGTGCAAGTGATTATTTAAAAGAGAATAATTATTACATCACTGCTGCCATGAACCATAAATTCAGTGAGAACGTATCGTGGAATGTTTCGTACCTGAGATACGTCTTCTTTGAAGATATGTTTGAACATAGAGGTGACAATGCTTATGCCGTTGATAGTGCCGGTAATGAAATACCCAACTTAATGAAAATGAGAACACTTGCCCGCAAGCGTACGCGTTATGATGACAATCTGACTACCTATTTTAATGTGAAATTAAAAACAGGACAGATAGAGCATCGCGTTGTTGTTGGGTCTGACTTTATACAAAGCATTGTACCCACCGGAACTACCAACGATGAAGCAAGCGGCTACTTAAATGCAGCTAAAAATGGCACCATTGCAAACTATGATCGTAAGAAAAAAAATCTTTATGCCTTTGATTCTAAGGGGATGCCAATTCCTAATGTAGCGTACTACGATATAGATAATCCGAACTACTCAAACGCTGATGTTACAAAGTATATAACCACCAGAAAAGTTAATGCGCCAACACGCTATAACAGCCGTAATGTTTATATACAGGATCAGATAAAATGGAAGAAGGTTCAGGTTCTTTTAGGATTGCGTAAAGAATATTACAACGACTATTCTTACTACAAAACAGATACTGTGAAAGTAATTACACAAAATGCCCTGATTCCAAGAGCAGGTATAGTGTACAGTGTTTCCAAACAGATTAATGTGTATGCAAACTATGTAGAAGGTTTTCAACCTCAAACCGCTGGTATCATCGGAACGCCAGAAATTTACGGAGGACCATTTGATCCGCTTACCAGTAGCATGTATGAGTTCGGTGCAAAGAGTGAATGGTTTAATAAAAGATTGACAGTAAATGTGGCGCGTTATCATATTGAGTTGAATAATATTTTGGTGAGCGCAAACAGTACAGCCAACCCGCAGCTTTTGGAACAGCGTGGACAAGAGGTTTCTGAAGGTGTAGAAATTGATGTTACCGGAAATATTTTACCTAACCTTTCTGTAAATGCAAATTATGCTAACAACTATGCACGCATTACTAAGAGTGATAAACCTGAGCTTGTTGGTACGGTAAAAGAAGCAGCGCCGGCAAACCAGGGTGGAGTATGGATAAAGTATACACTTGACAGAGGCGCTCTTAATGGTCTCGGTTTTGGGTTGGGAGGAAACTCAGCTTCATCACAAAAAACACGACTGGCTTATTTGACATTGCCTGGTTATACTGTTATTGACGCTGCTGTGTATTATCAAATAAAACAGATAAAGTTCTCACTCAACATCAACAATGTTATGGATAAGGAATACATCGTATCGCAGGCGAATCCAAATCTGGTTGGACCAGGGGCGCCTCGAAGTTTAATGTTTAATGTTGGTTATAACTTTTGATCCACTTGCGAAATCATACTTTTAATTGATGAAGAAAATAGTTGGCAAACTACACCTCTGGCTCGGACTCACATCCGGGGTGGTTGTGTTTATAATCAGTATCACGGGCTGTATCTATGTTTTTGAAGAAGAACTCACAGCATGGTTTCACAAAGACAGGGAAGTTATAACAGTTCCAGATCACCATGTTAAAAGACCTCTGTCATCATTATTAAAAATAGCTCAGGCTGCGGCAGGAGCGGAGCATCCTGTTCAAAGTATAGAAATACCAAAAGAGGCTAACAGAACATATTCATTCCGACCTGTTCAGATTTTGAATAAAAAGGCATACACTCATTTTGGTGAAGTTGTCTATCAGCACAAATTTTATTTGAATCCATACACCGGAGCAGTTGTTAAGGATGAAAATTATAAATATGATTTTTTTACAATTGTATTAAGGCTTCACAGAAATCTGTTGTTGAACAGAGCAATAGGTTTGGTTGTTGTAGGCACATCAGTTTGCATTTTTGTGATCATGCTTATCACAGGTATTGTGTTATGGTGGCCGAAAAACAAAATGGTTATCAAACAACGATTGTCATTTGTCTGGAAAAGCACTACACAATGGAAACGTAAAAACTTTGATTTACATAGTGTGCTTGGTTTCTATAGCTCATTTATTGTTTTGATAATAGCGTTGACTGGTTTAACATGGGCCTTTGATTGGTTCGACAACAGTGTTCAATGGTTGGTAAATGGAGGAGTGAAAACAGAAAAGCAACATCCTTTATTTTCAGACACAACAAAAATCACAACTATTCCAATAGATAGAATTCTGTTCGATCTTGAAACTCAAAATCCAGAGGCGCACACCTTTACTATTAATCTGCCAGAGAAATCGAAAGGAATTATTAATGCATCAGCGCGCAGTGGTATTCATGTTCGTTACACTACTCGCCGATATCAGTACGATCAATACACAGGCAAGCTGTTGAAGGCTTCAACTTTTGACGAGAAGAATGCCGGTGAGAAATTGAAAGCCATGAACTATGATATTCATGTGGGTTCTATTCTGGGTCTTCCAGGTAAAATCCTGGCGTTTGTTGCTGCATTGATTTCAGCTTCGCTGCCGGTAACTGGTTTCTATATCTGGTATGGGCGCCGATCTAAAAATGCTTTGCGTGAGAAGAAGTCTACATCGGATAAACCAACAAAATCAATGCACCGACACGTGAAGACTAAGACGGAATCCCTTGTCTCCATCGATTGAAAAAACTGCTGACCATATAGCAGAGAAATTTTTCCTCTGATTTTTTATTTTCAACACTAGTCGTTAGAAATCCTTTCCCAAAGGCAATATTGTATTTGATTAGGATAATCGAGGTACTATTTTGTAGTACCCGGAATTCTAGCTTTGGTTTATTCGGATAATAATATGCAGGAGAGTAAAGTTGATTTTAAGCCCACACTTGGATTGTTAGATGCTACCATGATTGTTGCAGGTTCAATGATTGGATCGGGTATCTTTATTGTTAGTTCAGAGATTACAAGAAGTGTAGGCGGAGCGGGCTATCTCATAGCGATGTGGGTACTAACAGGAGTGGTAACTATAATTGCCGCGGTAAGCTATGGAGAACTATCGGCCATGTTTCCAAAAGCTGGTGGCATGTATGTATACTTGCGTGAAGCGTACGGTTCGTTGGTTGGATTTCTTTATGGTTGGACATTCTTTACCATTATCCAAACCGGTACTATCGCAGCGGTAGGTGTAGCGTTTGCCAAATTCACTTCGTATCTGCTTCCCGTTGTAGGCGAAGATAATATTTTGTTCTCCGTTGGATCATTTCAGTTGAAAGCATCACAACTTGTTTCCATTGGCGTTATTGTGTTGTTAACCTACGTGAACAGCAGAGGCGTAAAGAATGGTGCATTTATTCAAACGTTTCTTACCATCATCAAAATTGCATCATTGGCCGCTTTAATTATCTGTGGTTTTATATGGGGAGCCAAATCAGAAATCTGGAATGCTAACTGGCAAAACCCCTGGGTGCTGTCAAATGTCTCTTTGGATAATGGACAGCTTATATACTCTGCACTAACAGGATTAACTTTTTTTGGAGCCATAGCAGTGGCCATGAAAGGTTCTCTATTCTCAAGCGACTCATGGCATAACATTACTTTTATTGCCGGTGAAGTTAAAAACCCACAACGTAACATTGGATTGAGTTTAGTATTGGGTACGGTGATAGTTACCATTATTTATGTAGCGACAAATCTTATGTACCTGGCTGTTATCCCACTACACGATATAGCTTTTGCCAAGAGTGATCGCGTAGGAGTAGTTGCTGCCGAATATATTTTTGGTGCAAAAGGAACAATCATCATTGCTGTTATGATTATGATTTCCACTTTCGGTTGTAATAACGGATTGATCCTTTCAGGTGCACGTGTTTACTACACCATGGCAAAAGACAAATTGTTTTTTCAACGTGCCGGCATTTTAAATAAATATGAAGTTCCTTCTTTTAGTTTGTGGTTGCAATGTATCTGGGCTTCCGCGCTTTGCTTAACGGGCAAGTATAATGACTTACTGGCACTGGTTATTTTTGGTGTGCTTATTTTTTATGTACTCACTATAATAGGTATTTATATTCTGCGTAAGACGAGGCCAGATGCCAATCGTCCATATAAAGCATTTGGTTATCCTGTATTGCCTGCCGTCTATATCATTGTCGCTAGTGGTTTAGCAGTTTTATTGTTAATTTTTGAAACACGCTATACACTGCCGGGCTTAGGTATTATTCTATTGGGTATACCTGTTTATTTCTTCGTATTAAATAAGGAAGGCAAAAAGATAGAGCTGTCAAATTAAGAGCATGATGAATTTCTATAAATTTTTATTTGCCCTCGCTTTTATAGGAAGCTCATGGATATGTATAGGTCAGACAGTAGATGGCTCCATAAGCTTTAGTGTTTCTATGGAAAGACCAAATACACACTACTATCATGTGGTAATGGAATGCAAGAGTGTAAAAGGTGAGTACATTGATTTTAAACTCCCGGCATGGACACCTGGTTATTACTGGCTGATAAATTTTTCCAAGAATGTAATAAACTTTAAAGCAGAAAGTGATGAAGGTAAATTGTTGAGTTGGAACAAGACAACAAAAAACACCTGGCATGTAAAATCAAATACCACTAAGAATATTAGAGTAAGCTACGATGTCTATGCCTTTACACAATCAGTAGCCGATCCGTTTTTAGATGACAGTCATGGTTATATTTCTCCCGCGGGAATTTTTATGTACGTAGATGGGCAACTACAACATTCATCAACAATAACATTACATCCTTTATCTGATTGGAAAACAATATCGACAGGGCTAGATCCTGTTGTCGGACAAGTCAATACGTTCTCAGCATCTAACTTTGATGTTTTATACGACTCGCCCATTCTTATGGGAAACCAGGAAGTACTATCTTTTGAAGTCAAAGGAGTGCCACATTATGTTGCTTTAGCAGAACCGGAAAAATTCAACAAACAAAAGTTTGCAGACGATTTAAAACGAATTGTTGAGACAGCCTCTTCCGTTATAGGTGAGTTTCCTTATAAGCATTACACCTTCTTAATTATGGGAGAAGGCCGCGGTGGACTGGAGCACCTGAACTCAACAGCTGTATTTTCAAGCGGAACAATTTATAATAATGGTGACGATGCTGGTTACAAACGCTGGCTAAACTTTTTAACGCACGAATATTTTCATCTCTATAATATCAAAGCTATCAGGCCTGTTGCCCTGGGTCCATTCGATTATGATAAAGAGAACTATACAAACATGTTGTGGGTATCAGAAGGC
>DATJHZ010000619.1:0-12181 GCA_035493595.1 Cyclobacteriaceae bacterium
AACAGATTATGATGAAGATAAGAAGCTCCTCATAGATTTCTATAATTCAAAAGGCTATCGCGATGCTGAGATTATAAGTGATAGTATCTATCGCTATAATGATAACTCAATCAATATTGATTTTAAAATTACAGAAGGACCGAAGTACTACTTCCGTAATATATACTGGACTGGCAACTATGTTTACACAGACAAAACCTTGAATTCTGTATTGGGAATTAAGAAGGGTGATGTATACAATAAAGATAATATTGATAAAAAATTACAATTCAATCCGAAAGGACTTGATATAAGTGGACTGTACATGGACGATGGTTATTTGTTTTTCCATATCAACCCTGTTGAAGTTGCTGTTAGCGGAGATTCAATTGATGTTGAGATGCGCGTAACAGAAGGAGAACAAGCAACAATCAATCAAATTACCGTTAGTGGTAATGAACGTACAAGTGACCACGTAATAATCAGAGAATTGAGTACTATACCAGGTCAGAAATTCAGACGTTCTGATATCATCCGTACGCAACAGAAATTAGGTCAGCTCGGTTATTTCAGTCCTCAGAAAGTAAGTCAGAATATGATGCCAAACCCAGCTAATGGAACGGTTGATATTAACTGGGCAGTTGAGGAGCAGTCTAACGATCAGATTGAATTATCTGGCGGTTGGGGTGGATACTATGGATTTGTTGGAACATTAGGTTTGAGTTTTAATAACTTCTCTGTACGTAATATTCCACATCTTAAAAATTGGAAACCATTACCTGGTGGTGATGGTCAAAAAATGTCTATTCGTGCACAGGCAAACGGGCGATCTTATCAAAGTTATAGCCTTTCATTTACTGAGCCATGGCTGGGTGGACGTAAACCGCATTCACTTAGCGTAAGTTTGAACAGTTCCGTTCAGCGTCAATTGTATAATTATGGAAATGCAAGTCTTGCGAGTTCAAATAACCCAACACTTAAAGTTCATAGTGTAACTGTTGGTTTAGGAAGATTACTGGAGTGGCCTGACAATTACTTTACAATCACGAACTCAATATCTTTTATGAAATACTTCCTTCATAACTGGAGTTCTGGCTTGGGCTTTGCAAATGGTAGCGCCAACAGCGTGACATTGAACACAACGATTTCAAGAAATAGTATTGACAACCCTATGTATCCAGCAGAAGGTTCTACAATATCGTTGAGTGTAAATGCAACACCTCCTTACTCATTGTGGAGGAATATTGACTATGCAACGGCCACAGGCGAAGAGAAATTCAAATGGATTGAATACCATAAGTGGATGTTTGACGCAAAATATTATTTGCCGTTAGACAAGAAGAAGAAACTGGTTATAGAAGCAAAAGCTCATTTTGGATTCATAGGATCATATACTCAAAAAGCGGGTATTGGTCCGTTTGAAAGATTTTTCCTAGGTGGCTCTGGACTTGCCGGTGGCTTCAACTCCTTCTTGTTAGGTCAGGATATTATTGGTTTAAGAGGATACCAGGATAATCGTGTTACCCCTCCGCTTTATGATCAATACGGACAGGTTAGTACTGGAGGTAAAGTTCAGGGAGGTATTGCTTATGACAAGGTTGGAATGGAACTTCGTTATCCTGTTTCAACGGGTAATGCTGCTACCATTTATGGCTTTGTATTCACTGAAGCGGGAAATAACTGGAATAATTATAGAGATTATAATCCTTTCGTTATGTATAAGTCCGCTGGTGTTGGTGCGAGAATCTTTATGCCTGCATTTGGTTTAATAGGGTTGAATTGGGCCTACGGATTTGATTCTTTACCTAATAGTGGTGGTAAGATTAGCGGTTCGCAATTCCACTTTACAATTGGTCAGCAAATCAGATAACTATGAGAATTTGGTTATTCGGAATATTTTTTTTCACTTTCGGCCTGAATCTTGTATTCGCTCAGAGGTTCGGATATGTTGATACGGATTATGTTCTGAATAAAATGCCAGATTATAAAAAGGCTCAGGACGAAATAAATCAACTTTCTGAAGGCTGGGAGAAGGAAATTCAGGACATGGCCAAAAAAATAGAGGCTATGTACAGTGCCTTGCAAGCCGAGCAAGTGTTGTTGACAGATGAGATGAGGAAGGAGAGAATGGAAACCATTCAAAAAAGGGAAGCCGAACTCAAAGAATATCAGAAAAAGGTATTCGGTTTTGGGGGCTTGTTTTTTTTGAAGAAACAGGAATTAATAAAACCTGTCCAGGATAAAGTTTGGGATGCTGCAGATAAAGTTGCCAAGCAAAATAACCTGGCCATCATTTTTGATAAGGCGGGTGAGTTGGTAATGATTTATACAGATCCTCGCTACGATTATACCGATTTCGTTTTGGAGGAACTCGGTCTGGGAGATCCAAATGATAAGATTAAAAACTAAAATTGAATAAACTGTAATGAAAAAACTTGTTTTACTTTTTGTATTGGGTTTCGCAGCTGTAACTACGTACGCGCAAACAACTAAAATAGGCTATGCCGATCCGGATTATATTCTTAGCCAGCTTCCTGAATCGAAGCAAATCGAAACTGAGCTAAAGTCTCTGCAAACTCAACTTAAAAATCAAGTTGATTCAAAGTACGCTGAGTTTCAAAAGAAATTGAAAGACTATCAGGATAATATCAATACGATGCTAGCTCCTGTACGTGAAAATACAGAACGTGAATTGCAACAATTACAACAAAATCTGGAAAAGCTTCAGCAAGATGCTCAGACTTCTATTCAGAGCAAGCAACAACAATTAATGGCTCCTGTTTATCAAAAAATTGGTAAGGGCATTGAAGAAGTTGCTAAGGAAAATGCTTACACTCTAATTTTAAGCAATCAGGTTGGAGGATTAGATGTAGTTCTTTTTGGTGATGATAAGGTTGATGTATCTGATCTGGTATTAAAGAAACTTGGTGTAACACCTGTAAAACCCGCAGAAGCTCCTGCAACAACAACACCGACGACAACGAAACCTAAGTAGTTTATAATTAAAAGTATAAATGAAAGCCCTGCTTAATTAAGCAGGGCTTTTTTATTTTGCATATATGATTGCACCAGCATATTTAAAAAAAGGCGATACAATTTCAATCGTAGCTCCGGGAAAAAAGACAAGCAGAGTAGCGGTTGAGAATTCAATTAAGATCTTTAAAGGATGGGGATTAAATGTTCGTATCGCTGACAATATTTTCAGTGACGATCATTCTTACCTTGCTGGAACAGATGCTCAACGCCTTACGGATTTTCAACATGCCCTTAATTCAAATGATGTAAAAGCCATAGTATGTGCTCGTGGAGGTTACGGGTCAACACGTATTTTAGATCAACTCAATTACAATGCATTGCAACAATATCCCAAATGGATTGTTGGTTTTAGCGATATTACAGCTTTCCATTTAAAACTTTCGAGCCTTGGTTATCAAAGCATTCATAGTACTATGCCTGTGCTTTTCACAGATGTGGACTCAGCTTCTTCTGTAGAGAGTTTACGTAATCTATTATTTGGTTTAGATAATCAATTTGTAGTTCCAGCAAAGTCAGTGAATAGAAATGGTAACGCAAAGGGAAAGACAATAGGTGGCAACCTCTCGCTTATTGTTGATGCCATAGGAACTTCATCTGAACCTGACACAGAAGGAAAGATTTTAATCCTGGAAGAGGTAGAGGAATATCTTTACAAAATAGACCGCATGTTAACGCAACTGAAGCGCGCTGGTAAATTAAAATCATTAACAGGATTACTTGTTGGACACTTCACAAATATGCAGGATACAAGCGTACCTTTTAGTGAGAGTGTTGAGCAGATTATTCTGAATGCTGTGCGCGAATACAATTATCCGGTAGCTTTTGGTTTTCCTGTAGGCCATGAAAATCCAAACCTCGCCTGGAGTCACGGTGCTGATGCTATTTTTGAAGTTAATGCTGAAAGAGCTTCTCTCTCTTTCTCAATTACCGAAATTAAAAACATTTAAGTATTGAAGGAAAGCATAAACACCTAAGCTCAGTAGTGCATAACCAGGAATCTTCTTTATAAAATTATTGTGTTCAAAATTAGTGATTACCTTTTTAGCCAGGTAGGCCAACACAATTAGAATAACAAAGCCACCAATTGTTATTCCTGCCAGATAACTTTGTAATCCAACGGATGAGGAAATGTCAATCCAATGCTCACTCTCTAAGTAAGCAGTAACGCCAATCCAAAAAGGAATTGCCAATGGATTTAAAATTCCGAGGATAATACCTCTTCTAAAACCTGTATCATTAAACTTTTGTGTGAATGAAGAAGGCTTATTTGCTGACCACAAATTGAGAATGCCCAACGTTGTCATTACGATGGCAGCAAGGAGATGAAAATTTTCTACAACAACAGGTGAAGCTGTAATCATGCTTTCAAATTTCACAGCTATCCATGCATAAGGATATTCCATTAACGCTGCACCCAAGGCCAGTCGAAAGGCAAGGTCCATTTTCTTGTCAAGACCAAGCTGAATGATGGTGAGATTGATAGTAGCTGGAGGGATGGAACCAACAAAGCTCACAATAAATGCGACGGCAAAAGTTAGTGCGGCCATCATTGAATAGCAGCTTTAAATGATTTATAAAATTTGTAGCCGTCTTTCATATTGGTGAAGACAAAACCTCGCTTACGGTTTTCGCGTGCTATGAGAAAGATATTTCGCCAGTGCGTGAAGAGTACTTTGATGGCATCAAGAAGAGAATATCCAGGTTGATAAATATGAGCGGGTTCAGCACCACAACCATTAAGCTCCATGATTTTTATATTACCAGAATAAAGATCTTCTATGGTCTTACAACGTAAATCGAAACGTCCAAAATAAAAACCTTCTACCTGTTTACTAATAGCATCAAAGGTTGTTGACAGGTGTTCGTTGATAAGATAACCAGCATCTAAAAATGTTGTACCCAGGCAATGATTGCCAATAGAGACCAGCAAAATAATTTCACCTGATGGAATTACTTTGTCTAAGCTATCCTGATACGTAATCTTCAAAGTCTCCCATTGAAGTTTTGCACGGTCTTTATTGAGAATAAGTTGTTGAAGAGTAGATTTACCATCACCTGTTACAGTTAGCATTTCCTTTAACACAACTGATGTTACTTTGCCGTTATGTTCATTAGGAAACCGCGTGTAGAAAACGCCAAACTCAAGGGGTAGATCAACAAGCTCCTGAACAATGAAATCTATTTTGATTTTGTTAAGGTAAGCATCGATATCATTTTCATGCCTGATAGTTTTCACCATGAAACCACGCTCACCAAGATCGGGTTTGAAGATGAGGGGAAATTGCAGGTTATGTTTTCTCAGCTGTTCAATCACTTCAGCCTTTGTAGCTGGCAATTTTATTAAGCGAGATTCAGGGATGTACTGTGCAGGAATTTTTGTGAGCAGATTATATTTCGACTCACCAAACATGCCGCCCATTTCAATCCCGGGGTTTGATCCCGAAAAGAAAAGAATTGAACGTGATCTTAAAGACAACCACGCGAAATAAAAGAATAATGGAAATTGAATTATACCAAAAGGCCAGTACTCCCAGCTCCTTAGTTTTATAATAAAATTACTTCGCACAATTCGTTCTCTCAATGACATTTTGGAAAGAAGACCATTATGATCCTGTTGTAACAGTTTCTTTGAAACGAATGGTAGACGCCGCAATTCCAAAGTCGGCAGGTAATTTTACGTAAGGAGCTACTTCACGCAATCCTATTTTGATGATGGCCATGTGATGAACAGCATGTTCAATATTATAAACCAGTTCACGATTTGATGTTGTGTCAATAGTAATGAACTCTTCCTTGTTCAGATCATAACCTACTTCAAGTCGTAATTGCTTTTCGGTTTGAAGTGATTGAATGAATTCAATAATTCTGTTAATAGCATTAAGCGCAATAAACTTATCGCTTTCAATCAGTTTGTCATGCGAACGCTTATCGTAGTTTATAATTCCCTTGCTGAAACCCTGTTGAAAGCAAATGAAGAACTCCAGCGTATGGCGCAAGTGCTGTCCAACTGTAGAATGACTTAATGTATCAGAAGGCCTTGAAAAATCATGCTCATTAATCTGCTCAACAAAATCAGCTAGCTGAGCCAGTATATTTTCGCACGCTTTGGATAAATTCATACGTATCAGTCTAAAAACAAATATAATTTAATAAAACAAAATTAACATTCGCATCATTCTTAGCGGCGGTAGAGTGATGCTATTGGCTTTTATTGAATAATCTTCTTCCAATTCTTATCGGCCGCGTCTTTGAGTTTCGTTTCTTCGGCATTCCAATCTGTGAGTGTATTGTTACCCCAGAAATTATAGAATAGGTATAGTTTACCATTGATAATCTTAAAAGTTTCTGGATCGATCTTTACCTTCTCGCCTGTAGCGCCCATGGCATAGGCGCACCAGCCTCCATAAGCAGGTTCGTACTTATCGGGCGCAGCATTGAATTTGGTCAGATTAGCCTGCGATGCAAATTGATAAACGATGCCTTTATAGCTGGTTCTGATTTTTTCATTTCCCTCTTCTGGCTTATTAGTGAAATAACTCACCGGATCGTATCCTTCAAGTGCTACTTGTTTTTTAATATTGAAATTGGTTTTTCTAACTGCATCAGTCTGCGCATAACCCAAAATAAGGGAGGATGCTAAAACAAGAGTTAACAGAGCTTTCATTTGCATAATAATTTGTAAAATGTAAACGCGAAGATGAAAGTTATGTTCCCAACAGATTGTCGGCAACTTTACAATACCCTTAATTTGGGATCATTTCTTTTATAGTCTTCCAAACCAGATCTGGCTCAAAACCCTTTTGAATGGCATACTTCGAGATTTTGTCACGCTTTACAAACAGGTTTTCTTCTTCGATGCTATCATTCTTTTGTTCAATAATGCTTCGAAGAGTTTTTAAATAGTCATCATCGTCAATCTCTTTCAGTGCGGTGCGAATACAGTTCTTTGAGATGTCATGCGCTTCGAGATGATTTACAATTTTTATTTTGCCCCACTTCTTCACGCGAAATTTGCCACCAGCGAAAGATTTTGCAAAGCGTTCTTCATTCAGGAATCCATCTGTAATTAGCTGCATGAGAATCTCATCAACATCTGAAGAATAGAGTCCGTACTCATAAAGCTTATTACGAACCTCCAGATGCGACCGCTCCTGGTAAGCGCAGTAATGCCGTATTTTTTCTAGAGCTTGCGTTGGTGTGTACTTTTTCATCGTCACATTTCAGGAATCTGGGATTGGTGTCTTTCGTGGACGACCCAGCATCAACTAAAAATACAAAACCCCAATTGCTTCTTAAGCAACTGGGGTTTAATATATCTCAATAGCAGCTTCCTACTTAATCAATCCTTTATTCTTTAGGATACTTGCTAAAAATTTTCTTTCATTCTCAGTATTGAAAATCTTAAATGGCAAATGAATCATTTGCGCTTTATTTACGATCAATAGAAAATAATCCTTACCAAGAGTAGCCTTCTTAATTTGATCCCACTTAATAGGCATTCCTTCTCTTGGATTGATCTTCATAATTAACTGCTGACTGGTAATTTCATACGAGAATTTCTCAAACAACATTTTACCTTGTTCCATTTGTGTAACACCGTAGAACTGGATCCACCAAAAAAGTAAATACAAACCTAATCCAACAAAGGCACCAATAAACCACCAGATTGTTGATGCGCCAGGAATGAAATAGCATAAGCATAATACCAATGCTACTGCTGCAGCTATCCATCCTTGTTGTAGCAGAATATTTTTCAGTGCCAGCTTAATATAAATCTGTTTGTCAAGCTTGTAATTTTTTGTCTTTACGATCATAACTCTTTTACTCTCTGTTTATTCTTTACTATTTCTAAAATGCTTTTAAGCTTAAGTCAAGACTACTGATAGTGTGCGTAAGTGCGCCAACTGAAATAAAGTCTACGCCACATTTTGCAATCTCACCAATAGTCTCCTCTGTAATACCGCCGCTGGCTTCAACTTCATATTGTCCGTTGATAAGTTTAACCGCCTCAGTCATCTCTGCAGGGGTCATATTATCAAGCATAATGATATCGACCCCACCAACCCTCAACACTTCTTTAACCTCATTCAGGTTTCGGGTTTCGATTTCTATTTTAAGCTTTCGGTTACCGGCGCGAAGATAATCTTTTGTTCGATTGATTGCCTGTTCAATTCCGCCTGCAAAGTCAATATGATTATCTTTTAACATTACCATATCATACAGACCAATCCGGTGGTTTTTGCCACCACCGATTGCTACAGCCCATTTTTCAAGTAATCTGAAATTTGGCGTTGTTTTACGGGTATCTAATAATTTTGCTTTTGTGCCAGAAATTCGCGTGGCCAAGCGCCTGGTTTTTGTTGCAATGCCGCTCATGCGTTGCATGCAATTCAGCACAAGTCTTTCTGTTGAGAGGATAGATCGTGCAGAACCCGTTACAGTGAAAGCTATATCGCCCTTTTTAATCTCAGAACCATCTGTAAGCTTAACCTCAACCTTCATGCCCGGGTCTACATAATGAAAGATTTTCCAGGCCAGTTCTACGCCTGCTAATACTCCATCTTCTTTCACAATTAGCCTTGCACGACTCACGGTTTCTGTCGGAATGGATGCCAGGGTTGAATGATCACCATCACCAATGTCTTCTTCCAAAGCAGATTTAATGAATTGACTCAGAAATTCTTCAGTAATATAAGCTGGTTTCACGGTGTAAAAATAGACTGCATTAAGACAGGATTGAAAGCAGATCAAGGATTTAATATTGGCAAGCCAAGGTCAGCCAGCGAATTTGAATCAATAAATTGTAAAATGGTTTTGGGAAAAAGTTAACAAGTTCAACTCTTCAGTCAGAAGAGATCTTATTCCTTTACAAAGCTTATTTCATGCACCAGCTGATCATTGCCAACGGTCTTTATTTTCATAAAAACCCGATATACATCTGTTCCGCTCTTGTATTGGCCAATGGCGAAAGGCTGTCCCCCTTTAGACGATCCCTGGTGGATAATATTAAATTCATTTGGAGCATGTTGCTTAAAAAAGTCTCTGAAAACAAATTCAGCCTGAGCCTTACTGTAGGTTTGAACATTGCCCTCCAGGGTAACATCAACAGTCTGATTAAGGTACTTTGAGAGTTCCTTGGCACTTCCTGCCTTAATAGCCTCCTTAACCGGGCTAATGGCGTCAGTTTGGGCGAAAGCACTTACTGAAGCCCAAACCAGCAGGCAAAAAATGATAAACCGTTTGGAAGACTTTTTCTTCATTGTTTCTTGTTGAATGATAGAGGCCAAAATTATGCCATTATGGAAAGATAATGAAATTTATTGGTGTTCTGACGTCCCAAGGGTTAACCCCGTGTCAATGCTTTATAAGATCTGAAAATCGATTTATTCTTCTTAACCTAATTATATTTGCGCCGCTCAATATTTGAAAAAACAAACACTATGAACAAAAAGGTATTACTGATGATTCTTGATGGCTGGGGAATTGCCACCAATAAAGATGTTTCAGCTGTAGACAAGGCAAAAACGCCATTTATGAATTCTCTGAAAGGTAAATATGCCGAAAGTCGTCTGGAAGCTTCTGGCTTGGCTGTTGGTTTGCCTGCAGGTCAAATGGGTAACTCTGAAGTAGGGCACATGAATATTGGCGCGGGCCGTGTTGTATACCAGGATTTAGTGAGAATCAACAAGGCTATTGAAGAAAAGGAACTTGATACTATTCCTGTTCTTTTGGAAGCATTCGAATATGCCAAAAAGAATAATAAGAACATCCACTTTATGGGCTTGCTTTCGGATGGTGGTGTTCATTCGCATACAGAGCATTTGAAAGGTCTTATAACCATAGCCCATAATAACGGCATTAAGAATTTATTTATTCATGCTTTTACCGATGGTCGTGATACTGATCCTAAAGGTGGTGCAGGTTATCTGAAAGACTTGCTCAATCACATGTCTAAAACAACAGGCAAACTGGCAAGCATTGTAGGCCGTTATTATGCTATGGATCGGGATAAGCGTTGGGAGCGTGTTAAGCTTGCTTATGATGTGATGGTGAAAGGTGTTGGTGAAAAAACAACAGACCCGCTAAAGTCACTACAACAATCATATGATAATAATGTTACTGATGAGTTCATCAAACCCGTAGTTGTAGTTGATCAGAATCAGAAACCAGTGGCCATTATTGCTGAGGGTGATGTGGTTCTTTGTTTCAACTTCCGCACGGACAGAGGCCGGGAAATAACAGAGGTATTAACGCAAAAGGATTTTCCTGAGCAGGATATGAAAGCTCTGTCGTTGTACTATGTAACACTCACTAACTACGATGATACTTTCAAAAATGTAAAACTCATTTTCGATAAGGATAATCTTGAGCAAACATTAGGTGAAGTAGTATCAACAGCTGGCAAAAAACAAATTCGTATTGCAGAGACTGAAAAATATCCGCACGTTACTTTCTTTTTTTCAGGAGGAAGAGAAGAGCCCTTCACAGGTGAAACGCGATTACTTTGTCCGTCACCAAAAGTGGCAACTTATGATTTGAAACCTGAGATGAGTGCCAATGATATCAAAGACAAAATAATTCCTGAATTAGAAAAGAAGGAGCCTGATTTTGTCTGTCTGAACTTTGCTAATCCCGACATGGTTGGTCACACCGGCGTTTTTGAAGCTGCAGTTAAAGCGTGTGAAACCGTTGATGCCTGTGCTCAAAAAGTTACAGAAGCTGCGTTGAAAAATGGTTATGCAACAATCATCATTGCAGATCATGGTAATGCAGACATGATGATCAATCCTGATGGAACGCCAAACACTGCCCATACTACAAACCTGGTGCCCTGTATTCTGGTTGATGATACTTACAAAGGCAAGTTAAAAGATGGTAAGCTTGGAGATTTAGCACCAACCATTTTAACGCTCATGGGCATACCAGTACCTGCAAAGATGACAGGAACAATTTTGATTGATAAGTAATAAACCAATATTTCACCCAGTGTTTTTTTTTATAGAAAGACATTGGGTTATCCACCACCAATTAATGACCAATTCCATTCACAAGTTTTTACTCTTCTCACTTACTGGGATATTGTTTTCAGCGTGCCTGCAAAAACCTGTGAAGGAATCGAGATATTTTAATATTGACAGTGTCGTAAGTAATCAGGTAACGTATCTTCCAAAAATAAAATCGATACTTATCAAGCAAGCACTTCTCAATGGTAAAGATGATTCTACCATGATTACACCAAAAGATTCTGTTGCATGGGCTACTGAGCTTGACGTTTTCAGACAACTTGAGATGATAAACAAGCCAATCAACAGAGGCTTGTATTCTATTGTGGATGAGAAAGACACTAAAAGCAATTTGATGATCAGAAGCTTTACCTCTACAAAAAAGGAACTGGCTGTACAATTCTTAAAAATCTATTATCACAACTCAACAGCTAATCTGCGAAAGATTGAAGGATTATATCTTGAGAAGAACTACCTCTATAGCAGTGCGATAAATTTATCAATGGAATTTGATAATCTCTACAATAAAATCACCCTCACAAACTACACTATAAAAGGAAAACAAAAGATGTTTTTAAGCGATTCAGTAAACTTCACCATTCGCGGTAAAGTAAAGATCAATTAAAAACATACCAATAAAGATTATGGCTAAGCGCGGAGGATCAGAACCATTACAGGAAGAAGAGAAGAGCCCTCTTAATTCTTCTAACATTAAGAAGCTATTAGGAGTATTTCGATTCATTATGCCTTATAAAGGGCTCTTTATTTTTGGTCTTGTTTCATTGGCGCTCTCAACATTTACCATTCTGGCATTCCCTAAACTGGCAGGTGAGCTATTAGATGTTGCAACAGGAAAATCGAAATACTTCACAACTATAAATCAGGTTATCATTGCACTTGTGGTTGTTCTCTTTGTGCAAAGCATTTTTTCTTTCATTAGAGTATACACATTCGCTACTGTGAGCGAACGCGGCATGGCCGATGTGCGCAAGGCTGTTTATCAAAAAGTAATCTGGTTGCCAATGACTTTCTTTGATAATCGTAGAGTTGGTGAGTTGATGAGCAGAATAACATCAGATGTGGGAACGCTTCAGGAAACATTCAGTTTTACATTGGCAGAATTCCTTCGTCAGATTCTTTCGTTAATTTTTGGTGTAGCGATT
>DATJHZ010000620.1:0-19949 GCA_035493595.1 Cyclobacteriaceae bacterium
CGTGTTCGCAAATTTTCCAGTGATTTATTCTTTTTTAACATCCAAGTATCCCCATTATCTAAAGAATAAAAATCCTGATAGCTTGAGTTGTATAAAGATATTGCCAACAAAGTATCCTGATTTTCTCTTAATTCGTAGGCCGTCACATCAGTCTTTACAGTAGACCAGTTCTTTCCCCCGTCCTTTGTCTTTACGATTTCACTTAATCCACCAATTACTAATTCATAATCAATATTTCCATACAAACAATAAACTGTTGAGACGTCAGGAACGATTACTTTTGTCCATGAATTAATGTTTTTCTCTCCCTCATTCTTTTCGCAAGAAAAAGAAAAGAGAATACTTAAAATGAATATATATCGAATATGCCTTTTCATTTTAATTCCGTTTTATTGTCTTAACATCATCTCTTGATCGCTATACAATATAAGCATTTTACAATTCTTTACTCAATACTATTTACACCAGAAATTCATAAGGTTCTGTGCCTTGAAATTGCTTTCAATCACTATGTTTGCACCCACGCTATACATTTACTACATGAAACGACTTATCTTTTTTGCAACATTTTTATTATTCCAGAACCTTTGCGCCCAATCTGTTGATGACATTCTGAAAAAACATATCGCTTTTATGGGCGGTGAAAAGAAATGGAAAAGCATTCAATCTATTACAACGTCTGGCGAATATGATTATGGCGGTATGAAATTTCCATTTCAAGCCTATTCAAAGGCACCAAATAAATATAAGTTTATTGTGCCGTTCAATGGCAAATACTATGCACAAGCTTTCGATGGAACCAAAGGATGGAAGATTGATGCTTTCAAGAATGAAACAACACCAACTCTGTTAACGGGAAAGGAAGCACTCGCCATGGCGAATGAAGCTGATGTAGAACTGGAAATTCCTTTTATCAACTATAAGAAAAAAGGACATCAGGCTACACTCGAAAAAGGTGATACCACCATTCAAAATAACCAATGTTATAAAGTT
This sequence comes from Cyclobacteriaceae bacterium, assembly GCA_035493595.1. GTDB lineage: Bacteria > Bacteroidota > Bacteroidia > Cytophagales > Cyclobacteriaceae > DATCRE01. Next base: position 994 of record DATJHZ010000620.1, read on the forward strand.
GTCTTTATCCGAAAGAGCGGTGAAAAGGAAACATATTATTTCGATGTTAAAACTTTTGCAGTCGTTATGAAGAAGGCTGTTTCAAAAAATGCCGAGATTGGCGGAGCGGTAATGACAACACTTTACAGCGACTATCGGGATATTGGTGGCATAAAGATTCCCTTCCATGCTATGAGTGATGTTAATGGTCAAGCAATTTTAACGATCACTGTTGAGAAAGGGCAAGTGAATGAGGCTGTTGATGATAAAATATTCGGAGTCATTAATTAATTCGGATTACATATCATCAACCAATAATCCATTCATAATTCAATCATTGCTGACGAATCAAATGGTTCATGTTCGTTATACTTTACATAGCCAAGTTGATTGTTAATTAATCTGGTCGTGCCTATAACAAATTCGGGAATGCTCTGATGATGGTGACCATAGATCCAATACGCCACATCTGATGGTTCTATAGTATCATATAGCTCGACGGCAAAAGCTTCATTCAAAAGGCTGCCTCTATATTTTGCCGGGTAGTTCATAAAGGTTGGCACGTGATGAGTTACAACAACTGTCTTTTTGGCTTTCTTTATACTCAACTCTTTGTCAAGAAAAGCAAGACATGCTTCGTGCTGTTCATTATAGTCATGCGCCGTAAATGTTAAGCCTTTGTGCTTGATTACATGGAAATCATACATGCCTCGCTGAATATCCAATTGATGAATCGGTGAAATATGCGACCACAAAGTTGAGAATACAAACCTGACATCATCACGATCAACGGCCATGTTATTAATAAGTAGTACGTTGCTTCTGATCTTCTCCAGAAACGATCCGCATTTATCTGCCAGATCAAAATGATAATATTCATGATTTCCCGGCACCCAATACGTTGTTTCAAAATGATCGGCTACATAGTCGAAGAATGCATCATGCTTTTTCATTAATGCAAAAGGCACAATGTCTCCAGCCAGCACTAATACATTACCTACAGGTTTGATTGGATTTTCAGAGAGGTATTGTTTGTTCTCCTTAAATTCCAAATGTAGATCAGAACAGTATTGGATTTTCATGCTGGTGAAACTACTCTTATATGTGGAATGTTATATCCCGCCTTGTTAATTGATTATTTAAGCAATCCCAGAGATCAAGGCACTTAAGGTTAAATTCTAGGCATCTGACCTTACGAAAAATTATAAAATCGTTCGCGGGTTTCAATCAACAACTTATCAGCCCATATTTTGTCAGGAGCTTCAGGCAAATCAGATTTTTTAAACAATTCATCAATAACTTGAATTTTCTCTTCGGCCTGATCTACCAGATCCTGATATTGAAACTCGCCTGCTCTGATCTTTAACAGATAATCTCGCTCAGATCGTCTTACGTTAACTTCTTTGTACCGTGCAATTTCTTCCGCCATGTTTAGAAGACGAAAAACATGCATCATATTTTTTGAGTCATAATTTTTTCCGTGACTGATGGTGTTATCATAGCGTGCTTCATTTCTTGTGTTTACCCATTCCCAGTATTGTTTATATTCCTTACAGTAAATTGAATATCCATCTTTATTAAAACTCATCACGGCTAAAGACGAAGTCCCTTTAGGTATAGAACTCACCAAAACATCATCTGCTGTCTCACCTGAAAATATTCCATTGAACCGTGACTCACGAACTTGAGAGGAATGAAATAGAGCATACATATCACGCATATGATCAATCCTAATAAGTCCACATTCTTCATGACTAAATCTATGCTCATTTAACCATTGGGTAATAAGTATTGAACCTTGCCCTTCTACTACATAACAAAAGTCAAGAATGGTTTTGCGTTGTTTATCTAACGGATTCAGAATCTTTTTATTCAGACCTCTCGCCTTCTTAATTTGTGCATACGCATATTGACCAAAGGTTTGGTTACAAAGTCTTGATAAAAACATTTCTGGTTTTACGCTTTGCATCACCGGGTGTTTAATCAATACACAATCATCTGGAGTATTTAATAGCTCAATGATATTAGGATTATTCTTCAGCAGGAGATCGATAAACTTTTTAATCTCATAAAACATTTCATCATTCGTATCATTGTTGACTTGGTCGGTATACTCAAGTCCGTAGAATTCATTCTTTGGTAGAACAAAAACACCTTTAATATCTGTGTCAGAATGTGGCAAAGCCAGACCATAGGCCTGGCTACCACTAATGCATTTTAACAAAAGATGTTTATTATTTTGATTTAATTCTTGTAAAGTCATACTGCATACTTTCTAAAAAACTGATTCAACAAGTCTGAATCTGCAATTGATGTTATCTCAGGTACTGCCTTTTCGCAATACGTTATCTGTTCTTTTATAAATGAGTTAAATTCTGGTATTGCTTTCATTATAAACCTCTCATCTACCTGCGATTTCTGTTTAAGTAAATCATTTATTCTAATGTTAATGGAGTCGCCTGCCAATATTCTTAGTTTATTGAATTCCATTGGCGGAACTTCTTTCTTATCAGCAATCCAGCGACAGGCTAGTATAGGCCGAAGAGCATAGAAATATTTCTTTAGCCGAACATCTTCACCAGCAAGATCAGGTTCAAAAACAGTTTTAGCCATGCTAAGATAATGATGCATAGTTGATCGTTTTGAAAAATATGTTGGCATTAGCGCCATGAGTTCATCGTGAAAGTTATCATCCTTCTTATAGACTATAGGTGACTGAAGCCACTCATACAATGGCCCATTCGATTTTCTAAAGAGTCTCAATGCCTTCCTAAGTTCCCATCCATTAATGTCAAGCAGATCATTGATTGGCAGTTCAATCACATCTCGCTGCCCATCAATATTTAGATAATAATCTTTTTGATGAACATAAATAAAACGCACATCATAGTCACTATCCGGTGAGGCGAAGCCCCACGCACGACTGCCCGATTCACAAGCATAGAGAATCTTTACATCAAATTTCTTCTCTATATCTTGTAGCTGTTGAATAATGTTCTTTTCCAAGTTTGTTAATTTTGAACAAAACTAAAGGCGAATTGCGCAGTCTTTTTGCGCATTGAAATAAAGTTTGAAAATTTCAAATTCATTTATGGCTCTGTCTGGGCATTTTTGAAATAACTCTACAACCTTGGATCAATCTCCTCACTCTCCAACGCTAACACTCCAAAAACACATTCATGAACTTTACGCAAGGGTTCTCTCTTTACAAATCGTTCTAATGATTCAACTCCTAACGCAAACTCGCGCAATGCCAATGAACGCTTTCCACCAAGTCCTCTGCTTTTAAGTCTCTTCATGTTTTCGGGTGCTGAATATTCAGGACCATAAATAATCCGTAGGTATTCTTTGCCTCTGCATTTAATGGCTGGTTGAACGAGTCCTTTTTTACCTGTTGAAATAAAATCATAAGGCTTAATCACCATACCTTCACCACCTTTTCCAGTTAAGTTTGTCCACCAGCTTATAATGTTATTTACTTCTGCTTCATTATTCAAATCAACAACGTGATGCGGTGTACTCATCAACAGTTTCTGCTCTTTTTCACAAATCAATTTTATTTCATGCATATGCCAGGCATGATTCCTATCAACATGAACAGCTCCTTCCGTTGCCATAATGTGAAAGGGTGCCAGCTTGTAATCTTCAACACCATTTACCGGCCAGCAATAGTTTCGATAAGCATCAGTGTAATCAGAAATCATTTCCTGCTTCTCGCTGTATTGTTGTAGTAATTCGTCGACCCCTTCAATTTTTCTGTGTACCGTTTGCTTCAAGATATCAACAACACTAGTTAGAGATGATGAAGCCGCTGCTCCTACAGATGCATATTGATCTTTAATTAACGCTTGCGCTTTAGCCGACCAGGGCATTAACTCTGCATCAAGACAAACCCAATCCGTATTAAATCGCTGCCAGAAATCAGCCTGCGTTAATGCTTTGTTTACACGTTTTATAAATTGCGTCTCTAATTCACGATCATTGAAAAAATTTCTTCCTGTTCGCGTATAGCATACACCAACCCCTTCTCCTTCAATGCCGAAACGATTACGAACTGTCTCATCATCTTTACAAATAATTAAAATAGCACGTGAACCCATGTGCTTTTCTTCGCATACTACTTTATCAATACCTTGACTTTTAAAATACTTCAAAGCTTCTAACGGATGTTCGAGATATTCTTCTATTCCGCTGGTTTCAGAAGGCGACATTGTTGGTGGCAAATAAATCAACCACTTCGGGTTCAACGCAAAACGACTCATCACTTCTAACGCTGCTATTGAATTTTCTTCACGCACCGTCACATTGTTTCGTAACCGTGTACTAATAATACGTTTTCCAATAACATCATCAATATCCAACACATCATCATACTCATGCTGTTGATTAATAGCATCTTCAGGTTTCCAGTTCAAGGGTCTTGCTGGTTCTGCATAAACTTGTTTAGCATCAACAGAAACCAACTCTTCTTCAGGGTAACGTAAGGCTGTTAACTTTCCACCAAATACACAACCAGTGTCAATATCAATAGTGCGGTTTAACCATTGCGCTTGTGGTACAGGCGTATGACCATAAACCACCATGGCTTTACCTCGATATTCAGATGCCCAGTTGAATCGAACCGGCAAACCAAATTCATCAGTCTCGCCTGTCGTCTCTCCGTACATACAAAAAGATCTTACAACACCACTGCCTCTGCCTTGCATTTCTTCACGCAAGCCTGCATGTGCTACAACTAATTTGCCATCATCAAATACATAGTGACTGACCAGGCTATAAATAAAATCCTTCACCTGAATATGAAACTGTTGATTCTCTGCTTTTAGTTGTTCTACTGTTTGTGCCAATCCATGTTTGATCTGAACTTCTTTACCTGTTAAGTATTTATACAATTTCATATCATGATTGCCAGGTACGCAATAAGCAACACCTGTATTCACCATGCTCATTACTAATTTTAACACACTCGGAGAATCGGGACCTCTGTCAACCAGATCACCCAAGAATATTACCTTTCTTCCTTCAGGTGCCTCAACACTAAAGCCATGACTAGCATGATCTTTCTCAACTCTGTGAATTGTATATCCAAGTTTCTCCAGTAACAAGATTAATTCAGAAAAGCAACCATGTATATCGCCTATGATATCAAAAGGTCCTTTAACTTCTTTCTTATCATTGAAAAGTTTATCGCGTTTAATGGCTGTGATCGAATCAATTTCCTCAACTGAATTCAGTACAAAAATATGCCTGAAACCTTCGCTCTTCAGTTTCTTAATTGAGCGACGCAGCTGCACACGCTGCTGACGCGTAACATGATTTCCAAAATTACGATCAACTCTTTTCTCGTTACGCTCCTCACATACTTTTTCAGGAACATCCAAAACGATAGCTACTGGTAAGCAATGAAACTCTTTCGCTAACTGTACGAGGGGTCTTCTGGATTCTGATTGCACGTTTGTAGCATCTATTACCGTAAGCAAACCTTTCTTCAATCGCTTTGATGCTATGTAATGCAAAAGTTCAAAGGCGTCGTCTGTAGCTGCTTGATTATTTTCATCATCTGATACAATACCCCGACATTTGTCAGACGAAATAATTTCAGTTTCTTTAAAATGTTTTTTAGCAAAAGAGGACTTTCCCGATCCTGAAATTCCAATCAGAACAACTAATGAAAGTTCTGGTATTGTTAATTCTCCCTTACTCATAATATATTGATTTTTACTTCTTATTGTACTAATAATTTAAACACAGCCATCTGCGATGGCCCTCCAATATCCTCAACCTCTTCACCAATAGGTTTACATATTACAGAATAACCATTTCGCTCAGCTACTCCTGTTGCCCATGTTTCAAACTCCTGCCTTGTCCATTCAAAGCGATGATCAGAATGACGCATTTGTCCTGCTTCCATTGTTTCAAACAAATCATTGTATTCGCGATTTGGTGTTGTTAACACTACCGTAAGAGGTTTGGCAAATTCAAAGACCACACGTTCAAATGCCTTTAATCTGTTTGAATCAAGGTGCTCTATTACTTCTACAATAGCAGCAGCATCAAAACCTTGCAATCGCTTATCACGATAGGTAAGAGCTCCCTGTATCAGTTCAATACGTTCCTTCTGCTTAGGCGACATTTCATCAAAGCGAAGTCGATCGTTCGCTTTTTCAAGTTCACGATACGAAACATCTACTCCTTTTATTCTTTCAAATTGTTTTTCCTTAATCAACATGCGCAACAGTTTTCCTTCGCCACAGCCTAAATCAAGAATAGTTTTAGCACCAGAATTGACAAGCTCAGTCAGCACAATTTTTAATCGTTTAAAATGCAGAGTTTCTTTAATAACATTGGTTTGTTCTTCAACGTCCTCTACTTGTAGTTCATCATCTAGTAATCTGCTCATAGCGTTCCGTGCAAGACCACCAATTCCTTTTAAATAACGCTTGATGATCTGTTCTTTTTCTGGATGGTCTTTTAGCCAACCCTCACCTTTACCTAGCAATTTTTCAACTTCATGCTGTCCAACCCAATAATGTTTTTCAGTATCCAAGGCAGGAATTAAGACATAGAGATGCGACAACAAGTCTTTGAGTTTAAATTTACCCGAGAGCTTAAGTGTAAAATATTTACTCATCCCCCATTCAGTAAATGTATTATCTAAGGCATGCCTTTCAAGAGTAACAGTATATCTCAATGGTTCAAATAATTTTCTGATCAAGAGTTCGCCACCCTTCGGAGCAGGTAATACGGAGAGCTCAATTTCAAAAGGCATAATCTGATCAACAAGTTCAGGACGCTTACTACAGGTGCCATTCAGCGCTGATGAAAATGCTTTCGCTATAGCAACACTCATAAAAGAAGAAGCCACATAGGGCCTGTCGTTTACATAATGCTGTAATGCAAATGAGTTATCATCATCTCGTCCAGATTTTCGTACTAAACCTATTGGATCAATATCTAACAGCAATGCTACGGTACATTTTTCTTCAGAAGCTTCAGGATAAAAAATATGGGCTTTGCCGTTGGATAACTCAACTGATTGAAGTCTATCAGGATGCTTGTGCAATAAGAAACTCAGGTCAGTTGCTTGGTTATGAGTGGTCGATATTGTTAGTAACATATTTCAATTAAAAAATGAAAGAAAAATTATAGGAGCATCTCCTGATTCAATTCTTCTATAGTTTACAAAAGCAGAACACTCAACAAGTGCATCGTAAATATGAGGTACTCGCTGTTTGAATTCTGTGACATTTAAAATATTCAATACAACATAATCCTTTTTATTCACGGAAATATTTGTAGTCATTCCACTATCAGGTTCATCAAGATAAGTCATGCAATCGTTCCATGCGTCCATATTTTTTCCGTAAAAATCAGGAAATCCAAAGATTTTACTGAAGTAATTATGAAATGAATCCCAATCTTTAATTTCTGAAGTTTCTATATCTACAATTTTCATAGATGTCTTTTGTTTGAAGTTTTATTTCCAAAATTCTCACCATCCCTTGCTACAAGCTCTCCTCCTTCGTTTCTTTAAATTCAGAAATTTTAAAGATTACATCATCTTTCTCCTGAAGTTCAATTTCAAGAAGCAGTTTTTGCGCATCCGCTTTTAGATTTTGCGTTAATTCCGCTGGTCTAAATCTCGAATATTCAGGCTCCTCAAGATCATGTAAATAAAATCCAATCGAAATCAGAAATAAAAACCGATTGTATCCGAGCCAATAAAAATCATTGAGTATTCTTAACCTGTCGTTCTTACCATCGATGAGATCCTGAAGATTAGCTTTAATCTTCCAAAGCATAAATTCCTCTTCATCAAAATAAGGAAGAAAAATTTGCTTGAAAGCATATACTGCACCGGATTGGTTATAGTTAAAAGCAAATACTTCGAGAATCAGATCATCACTCATCTTTTCTGCAAGTTCAGCTTGAGTATAGAGCCATGCTTCAAATTCCTGAAGAGAAATTTGATTCTCAATGGTCATAAATATCATTTTTTTCAGATGTGCATCCATACTCGTTTCTCTTTGTTAAAACCACCCCTTCATCGTCGAAGGGGTGGGCAGCTTTATGTTCGAGGGTCATTTCAACGATAATTGCAGATTGACAAATCAAAGGTGACAGGTTACTGCGCAGCCTTTTTGCGCAGTGAATAATTTTTCATTCTTTTATCAAAATATTTCCTATGCCTGTTACCCGAAACGCCCTGATTCGTTATAAAACCATTGATAATTGTCTTAAAAAAAGATATAAACGCTGGACGTTAGAAGACTTAATCACTGCATGTTCGGATGCTCTTTACGAATATGAAGGCATTGATAAAGAAATAAGCAGACGCACCATACAGATGGATATTCAAATGATGCGGAGTGATAAGCTCGGATACAATGCACCTATTATTGTGCTTGAAAAGAAATATTATACATATGAAGATCCTTCGTACTCCATAACAAATAACCCGTTATCAGAGGGCGACCTGAATAAGTTAACTGAGGTGGTGGATATTCTCAAACACTTTAAAGGATTCTCTCACTTCCAGGAAATGGTTGGTATGATTCAACGTCTGGAGGATAAGGTAAGTGCAGCAAAAAATAAAAGAAAGTCAATCGTTCATCTGGAGACAAATGAAAATCTGCGTGGCATCGAATTTATTGATCCAATTTATCAGTGCATCAAAAGGAAACAAGTTATCTCTATTACATATCAATCCTTCAAAGCAAGAATGCCAGCGGTATTTAACTTTCATGGTTATCTGTTAAAAGAATATCGAAACCGCTGGTTTGTGCTAGGGAGAAAAAGTAGCAAAGAACCGTTAACTACATTAGCTCTTGATAGGATCAAGGAAATAAAACCTATGCAAAGCGTTGCCTATATCGAAAATCCATCATTTGATGCTGATGAATATTATAAAGATATCATCGGAGTAACTGTTAATGAAGGCAATCGACCGCAATTAATACATTTGGCTATTGACCATCTTAATGCACCCTACGTTATCACAAAACCACTACATCATACACAAAGGATAGTTAATACTTCCTCACAAGGTATTGACGTAGTTATTGAAGTAGTTATCAACCTGGAAGTTGAGCGCGAGATTCTTGGCTTTGGTGATTCAATCACTGTGCTAAAACCAAAAAGTTTGCGTGACCGGATTCAGAAAAAAATGGAATTAGCTTTGATGAAATATTCTCTGATTAAGGATAAATAAAAAGGAAAGAAAATTATCATTAACACGAACTTGCTCGCTGACAACAAGAGAGCAAATTCTTCTATCTTCGCGCGGAATGGAAATCATTGGTTACATCGCTTCTGTGTTTATTGGATTGATACTTGGACTTCTGGGTGGTGGCGGTTCAATACTTTCAATCCCCATATTGGTTTATCTCCTCCACGTTGATGTTGTGATGGCCTCAGCCTACTCGCTTTTTATTGTAGGCACCACCAGTTTGGTGGGAGCCATACGAAAGTATAAAGAGAATTTTGTAAACCTTAAAACCGGATTTCTTTTTGGCATTCCTTCTATCATTAGCATTTTCGCAACACGTAAATGGATTGTGCCTGCAATACCTGAGATCCTCTGGCAATCTTCATCATTCATTCTGACAAAACGAATTTTCTTACTGGGACTCTTCGCCATCTTAATGATCCTTGCCTCTATCTCTATGATTAAAGGTGGCATGAAAGAAATGGAAAATGATAGGCGCCGGTTCCGTGTACTTCTGGTAATGCTTGAAGGTACACTTATTGGTTTACTCACGGGTTTGGTTGGAGCTGGTGGCGGATTTTTAATAATACCAGCGTTGGTTCTTCTTACTGGTCTTAATTTTAAAACCGCTGTAGGTACCTCGCTTTTCATTATCGCTATTAACTCATTGTCTGGGTTTATAGGCGATGTTTTAAACTATTCCATGGACTGGAAGTTACTGCTAACGGTCACCACCTTGGCAATAGCCGGCATATTGATTGGCAATTTCTATTCAACAAAAATATCATCCGGTTTGCTGAAGAAATCTTTCGGATGGCTGGTGCTGGCAATGGGTTGTTGGATTTTGTCAAGAGAAATCTGGTTGAAATAGGTGCCAATTTTTAAGGTTTTTCAATTTTTTTTCAAATTTCTCTCTACGTATTTCTACTATGTAATGTTTAAAAAGGGTTTTCAACAATTTTGACAGTGTAAAATTGTTTCACTCACAACGTATGTTGTCTATTCTCCTCCTCAACGTATCCATCATATTTCTACCTAGAGGAAAATACGTATCACTCTAGGCATGAAAGAAAAAATATCTTTTTGTCACTATTTAAACTACTAGAAAATCAGCGCTGGTTTATGCCATATAATATTTGCTGGGCTCTTTTAATGCTGTCATAAAATGACAGTCACTTCCACCAGATTTGCTACAGTTAAACCCCTATAGTTATGAGCAAAGTAAGTCTAATGAAAGCACCCTATGTTGACATCCAATTCGATGAATCAAACAATGTAATTGTTGCCAAGTGGATTGGATTTTTAAAACCAGATGAAATCAAGAAGGGATGTTCCTTCATGACAAAATACATTAAGGACAATCGAATCAAAGTTCATTTAAGTGATCATCGCGACTTAAAAGTTCTTTCTAAAGAAGCACAAGATTATCTGACACGCGAATGGTTTCCCGAAGTTGAAAAAGTGGGATTGGTAAAAGTTGGAGCTGTAGTAGCAGAAGATGTTTTTGCAGCAGCAACAGTTAGCAAGGTGAACAAAGAGGGACAAGTTGGTAAACTCTCAATTAATATGTTCAACTCTGAATCAGAATGTTTTAAATGGCTTTTGAATTAAGAAAAATATGAACCTGGCAAATCTGATAGCGATACAACAGTGGGCAATAAGCAACCGTGATGTTGCTTTGTTAGATCCACTTAATTTTGATAAGAGCATAGAGACAGTTCATGCCATGAACCAAAACAAAGACTCTCGAAGCCTTATCAATTTTTTATATCAACACCTGCCTCGTCCTGATGTTTTAGATACTTATGACTATGATACAGCACTTGCAGCAATGCGAGACCTGGGCATTTTCATTGGAAGTTTAAAACGTCATGGCATAGAACCTGTTGAAGTAATGCCTGAGTTGGAATATGTTCTGTTGGTGTTGATGGTAAAAACAGATTTGCCACCACGTGATACGCTTCTCCATTATACAGTATGGAATCCTTCAGGAGAACGTATCAGAAGTTATACTGGTCTGCCTGATGAAATAAGTCTTATCGAAAGTGTGAAGATGGCATTACCATCGCTCATGGAGGCCATCGTACAATTAGATCTGATGCACGATTCAGAACTTCATGGAAATGATTTTGAAGACAACTGCCGTTTGCTGAAAATGAAAATGGAAGGCATGGTTCGTGGTATTGTGAATGCCAAAAGAAATGTTTCACCGGGTGTATTCGCCAACGAGTTGCGCTTTTACTTTGATCCTATTAAAGTAGACTATAATAAAGAGTATGTCGGCCCTGGCGCTGTTGAGATGCCTATGTTTGTTTTTGATCATCTGCTCTGGAGTAGCGATTGTGATGATAGCACCTACACAAATTTTAAGGAAGGCTACCTGCCATATAATATTGCGTTGGTGAGAGATATCTACAAAAAATATAAAGGAAGGCCATCGTTAATATCTAAAATCGAATCTACTTTAAAAACAAAGGGTTTCGTTAGAAATTATCGCGCTGCCAAAGCAGTTCTTGATTTATGCAATGTGTTGAAGAGTTTCCGAATGCCACACAAAAAGGTTGCTGAAGAAGCTTATAAGCATGGTGAAGATCATCACCGTAAAAAAGGCAGTGGCGGATATTCCGTAAGTATTCTTGATCACATTATGAATCTGCAAAATGAAAAGCTGGCATCCTTACAGGCAGCAACCAGTATGTTCAAAATCAATGAATTAGTTTAAAACCGGATAAATACCTTTTAAATTTCTATACTTTTTACAATGAATAAACTAAATTCAATTGATAAAAATAATAGTAAAAGGAAGTTGAATTTTTAAAAACAGACCCCCATGGAAAAGTACATCACAAGAATGTTAGCTGTGGACAAGCTGATTAAACGCAAAGCCACAGGTCAACCAAAAGAATTAGCAAGCAAGCTTCAGGTTTCAGAGAGTACCGTGTATCGTATATTGAGAATACTAAAAGAAAACATGGGCCTCTCGATTGAATTTTCTGAAAAACAAAACAGCTACATCTACAGAAGCGACAGCGAAGAATTTAGTTTCGAAAAGCTATCTCTTACATCAAAAGAATAATGTAGTCCAAACCTATTGTTCATCACCTGGTCAGTTAGTTTTATCTGATTGATCAGGTGAAGTCAATATTCCTTAGAATTCTATTTCAGATTTCAAGTTTCGGATTACACGACATAAGATTGGATTGAGGAAGAGTGTTTCTATTTCTTAATCGGCTTGTGTTGCATGAGTGCATTGATATAACGCGACACATCATCTACGCTCATCTTCTCCTTCAGGTAGAAATGTCCTCTACCCTTCAAATCCCACGTGTTGCTTCCGTCTTCTGCAATGATCATCTTACCTTCCTGCAAATCATAATAAGGTGAAGCTCCTTTTATGGCTACCAACGTTGCTGTTTGGTCCCAACTGCGACGGCCGTTCTGATCTTCATCAGCCATCAGTATGCAAATGCTATACACATCTTTAACGGGACTGTTTTGTATTGCTTCATTCTGAATGAGTGGTAAGCCTGAGTAAATCTTGTTTCCTATCTCAACACCACTGAAAATTATTGGGGTATTCCATTGGTCAACTACTTGTCTTGATGCTGCTGCATCAGTATGAATGTTAAATTCTTTGCCTTGCGGGAAATGCCCACCCATGCATACTAACTTTTTAACTTTCCGTTTTATTAAATCCTTGCCATTAAATTTTGAGAATTGATCAGGCCTGGAGTTTAATAAGTTTGCCAGGTTAGTGAAAAAACCAATCGTTACAATGGTAACACTATTATCGGGTTGCTTTGAAAGAATACTGCGATACAGGGTTACAGCATCAGAGGCATCATCATTCAATTTTAAATCATGCGGATATTTTGCAATAATTATCTCAGGCCATTTCTGAAATGCTCCGATTGATAAAGCTTTTCCCTTAGGCACACCAATAGGAATATCTGGTCTCCCGAAATATGTATTCAATACATCCAATACTGCTGCTACCTGTGGATACTTTGTGCTGGCAATCGTAGCGAGAATATTTACCTGGCCGCTGTCGGCTAATGCATGAAGTATAGTAATTGCGCCTACATCATCATAATCAGGTCCCATGTCTGAATCAAAGATGATGGAAACTGATTTTTGTTGTTGGGCTATACTTGAAATAGAGTATAGCAGACATGCAATAACAAAATATATTTTGATCATAAAGTAGAAGACTTCAGCATTAAAATCATCATTTTAAAATATGGCTAACGCCAATTTATAGAGAGCAATCCGATTAGCAAATCAAATTTCCTTATATTGGATTTTTATTCCTGCGCCTGTGAGACCAACTATCTTGTTTGCACCCCTCCTGTTTTTATCAACTATAGTATTCTCACAATCCCGAATCGTTCTAAAGCCTGAAAACCACACTTATTACATTAGTACGTTAAGCAGTGCAAAAGATTCTGCCTATAATCAAATCATAAAGCTATACAACGATTATCTGAAAAGTAATCCTGCAGACTATCTCGTACAAATTGAAAAATGTGAATTAATTGATAAGGCCTACTACGACGAATACGATGACTATAATCCAAAATATGAAGAGTTCGATGCCTGCCTTAAAGATCTCACAACAAAGTTTCCACCAGTGCCTGAAGTTTTACTCTACAAGGCAGATCATTTGTACGGTGATTCAGCAAAAGTTTTTTTAGAAAAAATTGTAAAAGACTACGATAATAATCCACTACCATGGACAGGAAAAGGCATCTGGAAAATTCATGAAAAAATTGCACGACAATATGAAGATGACAGACTTCCTTTTAGAGCAATAAAGTATGCAGAACTTGCTCAAAAAGAAAATGACACGCTTGACATATCCTTGTTTCTTGCACAGCAATACAAAAAGCAAAAACAAACAGAAAAAGCAATCGACATTCTTTTCTCACACATAGATTCAACAGATGCGTCATATACTTTAAATGAGAAAGGAAAAATGTTACTGGAGCTTGGTGCTCCTGACAAAGCATTAAAAGCATTTCAGCTTGCACACAAAGATACTACTGCCTGGATTGACAGCGGTGACCTTGCCCAGGCTCTTATCGAGAATGGATTAATTGCTGAAGCACGTCAATATCTTGTTAAAGATGCATCATCCACGTGGTCATATCCTGGATCGTTGCAAAAGCTCCTTCAATACGACATTCGCCATAGTCCGGCAGATACAGCAATGTCAACCTACAGAAGATTAGTAAACGAAAATTTCTGGTATGATGCTTTAGGTGTAAACCGAATTACACTTTTTTGGTACGAGCCAGGTTTAGGCTGGAATTTTTACGATGTAATTCACATCATATTATTAATTCTACTTTTACTGCTAACCATCATCGTTCCTTATTTGTGGATACTACCAATCTATGCGATTGGCTTGTCTCTGAAAAAAAATAAAGGGTTGACTCTACCCCTAAATGACTTTCGCTGGGGATTAAAACATTTCTGGATCATCTCTTCTGTCTGGCTTTGTATCGATATTCTCACTTCACTAATATTTGATTATGATAACCTGATTGCATTATATACTGGTAATCAAACCAATAATGTTGGTGAAAACGTAGTGAATCAGAATGAGGCCAATCTTGCATTATTCTTTTTTATAAGCTGTCTTTTCGTTACGATGAGTTTTCTCCGCAAGTCTGATCTAAATATTTTTTGGGGAAGCCAATGGACCAAAGGAAGATCAATAGGTATCGGCGTTGGCCTTGCTTTGTCACTAAAATTTGCTTTAAGTTTTTACCAGGTTATATACCGCGCATTCAATTCTTCAATAGCGGATACATCGACCATTCTTTCCATTAATGAAAATATCCTTTCCATTAACAAGTATTATCATCCGCTTGTTGGATTTCTTTTCGTAGTAATTATCGTACCTGTTTATGAAGAGGTTATTTTCAGAGGAATTATTTTATCCTCTATTGAGAAACATCTCAAATTTTATTGGGCTAATATTATTCAGGCACTCATATTTGCTGCTATTCATCAGCAACTAAAATTAATTCCATTCTACTTTTTGTTTGGAATCTCAGCAGGATACTACAGAAGTAAATCACAGTCGCTTGCACCTGGAATTGTGCTACACATGTTAAATAACCTGCTCGCATTCATGGCGATACTTTGGTTAGGTGATCGAATACAAAGTTTTTAAACACACCTGCCGTTACAAGGCTCGAATTTTAACAACTACCTTCCTCACCATGGCTGGCACATTAACTTTCAAACAAGGCATGTGCAGATCACCAGGAAAGAAAATTGTAAAGTTTCCTTTTGCTACTTTAACAGATGAATACTCACCGTCATAGAAGGCAATGTCATTATCCGTATGATAAGGCTTTAACACCTTCTGGTTTGTATAAGAGGCTATGCCCATTATCTCCTCGCCGCTTAATACATATTGAATGTCGATATACTTTTGATGTCCTTCCAGCATACAATCAACAGCGTTCTTGGTTTCATATTCTTGCAGCAGGGCAAATACATTATCACCGTCGATCACGTGTTTTCCTGAAACAAGTTGATTAAAATCTGTTTCCTCCAGATAATTGAATGCTTTTATAAAGAGTGGGCTCAGTTTCTCGTACAGTCGAAGGTTTTCTATCTTATCAATGATCATTGTTCTTTATTTTACTGGATATCACAAACGTATTTGCTGAAAGATAAAAATTTCCAATCACATCAATTCCCTATATATACCGTTAACATTTTACTTCTGATAAACAATTGTGGGCAAGACGAGTGCTGAGGCGTGTTTTAAAGGCTAACCGTTGGACGTATGTTTTATCCTTTAATGCTACAATAATAACATACGATTACGTGTACATAATTCGCATAATTTCACTAAATTTAATTACCCTCAAAAAGGCACACATCTGATCCACTGCTAACAAATTTTTTATGAGAACGAAATCATTCATTCCTATTCTTATACCAGTTATTCTTCTGGTAAGTGCATTACAATTACCAGCACAAAAAATTGGCTTGCTGCTGGATAGCTACGTTACTGACCGCTGGTTTATAGATCAAAAACTCTTTACCGATAAAATCAAAGAACTCGGTGGTGAAGTTAAGGTAGAAGTTGCCTATGGAGATCCGGCTGAGCAAATACGACTTGGTAAAAAATTAATTGCCGAAGGGGTTAAGACATTAGTAATTGTAGCTGTTGATGGCCACAAAGCATCAGAAATTGTCGAAGCTGCAGCGGCTGCTAAAATTCCTGTTATTGCATACGACAGACTAATCGATAATAATAAAATAGCGATCTACATCTCTTATAACAATGAACGTGTAGGTGAAATGCAGGCACAGGCAGCGTTGGCTAAATTTCCTCAGGGAAAATATCTTTTAGTGAATGGTCCGGTGATAGATAACAATGCTATTCTCTATCGTAATGGACAACTTAAGGTATTAAAGAAAAGTATAGATGAAGGAAAGGTGAAAATAATAGGTGACCTTGTTCAGGATGACTGGGGTGAAATTGGAGCGCTGATGAAAGTGGATGAATTTGTTTCATTAAATGCAGAAAAACCTGATGTTATTATAGCTGCCAATGATGCATTAGCTAGCGGTGCCATACAAGCATTACCTGCAGATATGAAAGGAAAAACTTATGTAACCGGTCAGGATGCCGATCTTTCAGCATTACGTTATATTGTTGGTGGTTTGCAGAGCATGACTATATACAAACCAATAAAACCCGTTGCATCTTGGGCCGCTGAAGCCGCTATAAAACTTGCCAAGGGAGAGACCGTTAAAGGCACCAGTCGTTTTAAAGACGGAAAAATAGAAGTTGAAGCCGTGCTTCTTGAACCTATTGCAGTTGATAAATCAAACTATAAAGAAACCGTTGTGAAAGATGGCCACGCATCATTAGCAGAGTTAATGGATAAGAAATAGTCAATAGTCAATAGTCAATAGTCAATAGTCAATAGTCAATAGTCAATAGTCAATAGTTTAGAAAATACTTTTGAATTAATAAATCTGAAATCTGAAATCTGAAATCTGAAATCTGAAATCTTTAAAATAGAAACTCACATAGTCCAAATCCTGTGTGAGTTTATTTTTTTGCTACACTCTGATTCCACTCGTAAATCTTCTCTGATACTTCAGTGAGCAGATCGGGATCTTTTTCGAGAGCATTGCCTATTACGATTAAATCAGCTCCGGCTTCCAGGGCAGCAATGGCTTTGCGGGCAGTATTGATTCCTCCACCAATGATTAATGGAATGTTTATTGACTTGCGCACAGTGGCAATCATACGTGCGCTGATTTCTTTTTCGGCCCCACTGCCTGCATCCATATAAATACTTTGAAGACCAAGCATCTCTCCTGCCATTGCTGTACAGGCTGCAAGAGAATATTTGTCATCAGGGATAGGCATGGTGTTGCTGATGTAAGCAACCGATGTGGTACGCCCCGAATTGATTAGCAAATAACCAGTGGGTATAACTTCAAGCCTTGTGTTTTTAATAACTGGTGCCGCTACCACATGCTGACCAATCAACAATTCAGGATTGCGACCCGATATGAGTGATAAAAAAAGAAGACCATCAGCCGATGGATCTATCTGAATTGAATTACCAGGAAAAAGTACAACGGGTATAGTTACGCTTTCTTTAATCTGTTTTACTACCTGCGATAGATTTGTTGTTGTAACAAGGCTTCCTCCAACAAAAAAGAAATCAACACAATTTTCATTGGCCAGGTTGATGAGATGATTCAGCTTTGAAGCATCTTCAACTTTATCAGGATCAACAAGAACGGCTATAGATTTCTTTCCCTCCTTGTAACGATCACGCAACGTAGCCAGAATACTCATTTATTTTCTGTTTTCTTTTGCGCCTGACTCTCCATGTATTCGGCAAGTTTTTCTTTCGCGAGTGTTAGCAAAAATACAGTTGCCTGGCTTGCTAAAGCAGTACCTATTTGTGCTACCACACCTGGCACTTTTACTTCTGTTACTTCTTCAGCGTCATCGTCAGCCTCACGGCTCGAAACTAATTTGATTCTGCCTGGCTTTGATTTAGACTTCTTCTTTGAGCCTGAGAATTGGCGCACAAGAAAGTATGTGGCAGCCAATGCTCCACCGATAACTAATGCATTAACAATAACTTTTTGTGTGCGATCGGAAATTAGTTTCGCCTCCTCTTCTAATGCTCCACGTTGCATGGCAGCCTTTTTTAGAAGCTGAGACTTAGGATCACCTGATTCAAGCAGTTCCATGTTATTTCTTCTTTACAATTTCTAATATTTTCTTTTCCAGATTTTTACTGATAGGGTCTTTTAACATCAATAGCACAATGGCTATCACCAGGTAAATCCCCGCCATAATAACAAAGCCCATCACAGCCCCCAACGATTCTCCTATCCATAACGCAAATGCAATACTCAGGAATAAAATAAATATGATAAAGGAGAATGTTAAAACAAAATAGACAGAAAGCTTCGCTACTGATTTAGCAAGATCCTCACGGATTTCCAGTTTAAACAATTCAACCCGCGTCTCCAGATAACCAGTGAGGTTATTAACAAACCCTTCGAGCTTCAAAAATTTTAAGATACTATCTTTCAGCATGATGATAAGATCACTTCACGCAATATAGAAAGATTTCAGATTTCAAATTTCAAATTTCACGATTCAGACGAGTAGTTGCCAATCTGAGGTTTGAAAGTGGAACTACCTGAATTATTTCTCGTTGATAGAAATCACCTTCTCAGAAGAAATGAGCTTGTTGTTTTT
>DATJHZ010000621.1:0-10273 GCA_035493595.1 Cyclobacteriaceae bacterium
CATGGGTGGCCCGCAGGAATCTGTTCTCCAGGTAAGTTTAAAGAGTGAGTATCACGTGAACATGGATGAGTTGAAAGAACAATTCAGAAAAAAATTGAAAGCTGAGATTCCTGATTTTAAAGTTTCATTCGAGCCTATTGAACTTACTGACAAAATATTAAGTCAAGGTTCGCCAACACCTGTTGAAGTGAGATTCGCCAGCAGAAATAAAAAACAGAATGAAGCGTATGCCAATAAACTTATCAAGGAATTACAGAAGATAGATTACCTCCGCGATATTCAAATTGCACAATCCATTCATTATCCTTCTTTGAAAATTGAAGTGGATAGAGTTCGTGCAGCACAGTTGGGTGTGGACATGACGGATATAAATCGTTCACTGGTAGCATCAACCTCATCATCGCGTTATACCGAAAAAAATGTCTGGCTGGATGAACGCACAGGTCTTAGCTATGGTGTGCAAGTACAGGTACCTGAAAATAAAATGACAAGCGTTGATGATATGGGACAGATACCGTTATTAAGAAATTCATCGCGTCCTATATTAAGTGATGTAGCTACTATAGAACCAGACACTACGTACGGAGAAACTGACAATCTTGGTGCTATGCCTGTGTTATCTGTTACGGCAAATCTTAAAGACAAAGATCTGGGTACAGCAACAAGAGATGTGAAGGCTGCTATTCAAGCACTTGGTGAATTACCTCGCGGCCTGACTGTAGAACCTATAGGCCTTAGTCTTGTTTTAACAGATACACTGGATAGTCTTCAGTCTGGTTTGCTTGTTGCCATTGTTGTGATCTTCCTGATGCTGGCAGCGAACTTTCAATCATTTAAAGTTTCATTGGTTGTACTCACAACAGTGCCCGCTGTTTTATTGGGCGCGCTATTATTTTTACTCATCACAGGTTCAACACTCAATCTTCAATCCTATATGGGTATCATCATGTCGGTTGGTGTTTCTATTGCCAATGCTGTGTTATTAATTACGAATGCAGAACATCTCCGATTACAGAATGGAGATGCAATGCTCTCGGCTAAAGAAGCAACCTCGCTTCGACTTCGTCCGATCCTAATGACAAGTATCGCGATGATTGCAGGCATGATTCCCATGGCCATTGGTCATGGTGAAGGTGGCGACCAGGTAGCACCACTTGCCCGCGCTGTGATTGGTGGATTATTAGCTTCAACCTTTGCAGCCTTGATTATATTGCCTCTTGTATTCGCGTGGGTACAAGCTAAAACTTCTACAGATTCAGTATCACTGGATCCTGAGGATAAAGAAAGTAAACATTTTATACCATCATCATTATGAATCAAATGAATAAGTACAATCCGGTTTTCATTCTGCTTAGTTGTACACTAATGTTAATATCTCTTGTACGGTGTAATTCATCAGAAGGCAACACCCATAAAGAAGATGCAAAAGCTGACTTACCTGTTGTAGAAACTATTCCTTTGGAAAAAGGGAAACTTTCTACTTCACTACATATTCCTGGTGAGTTAATTTCTTTTCAGCAGGTTGATCTTTATGCGCGTGAGACCAGCTTTGTAAAAAAGATCTACGCCGATGTAGGTACAGAAGTAAAAGAAGGGCAACTGATTGTTTCGCTCGAAGCTCCTGAGATCTCATCACGTCTTGCAGGTGCAGAGTCACGATGGAAATCACAGGAAGCAATTTACCTGGCGAGCAAAGCAAATTATAATCGCTTGCTTGAAACCAGTAAAACTCCCGGTACTATTTCACCAAATGATCTTGATCAGGCTTTTGCACGTATGAATTCTGATAAAGCTCAGCTTGACGCTGCTAAAGCAAATCACACCGAAGTAAGTAACACACGCGATTACTTATCAATTCGTGCGCCGTTTAATGGAGTCATTACAGCTCGTAATGTAAATCCGGGTGCGTATGTTGGTCCTGCAGGTAAAGGTTCTGAAAAACCGTTGTTTACATTGCAAGAGCAAAAGAAATTACGTCTTGTTGTTTCTGTTCCTGAAGCATACACAGCTTATTTATCAGATAATGATACAGTTCATTTTGCTATCAAGGCTCGCCCTGATAAATTATTTACAGCAACTGTAAAAAGACTTGCTGGCGCACTCGACACCCGTCTGCGTGCTGAACGTGTTGAAATGGATGTTGCTAATAATGATAAGAACCTTCTTCCTGGAATGATTGCTGATGTAATTATAGACTTACCAGCAAAGGACAGCACATTCATTGTTCCAAAAACTGCCGTTGTAAATTCTCCAGAGCGTGTATTCATTATTACGATAGTACAAGGTAAAGCGCAATGGGTAACCGTTCGAACAGGACGTTCACTCAATGGCCAGATTGAAGTTTACGGAACCATGGCTGACAATGCGCAAATTGCAAAAGTAGCCAGTGAAGAAATTCGTGATGGCGTTGAAGTTCAGGCTAAGCTTGCTGAAGTAAAAAAATAGTATAACAGGTTCAAAGTTCAAGGTTAGTAGCAACCTTGAACTTTGAATCTGAAACTTTGAACTCAATAAAGTCCCTGATGATTCTCTACAAAACTTCTCGCCTCTTTACAGCTTTCAATGTTAAAGCCTGACCAGACAAAATCATAAAGTCCATCGAGTAAATAAACGTGCTTATATCCTTTGGCTGTAAGCATAGAAACAAATTTGAATGCCTCATCATTGCCATAAACTAATATCGATGAGTTTTTATCTGGTGGTAATACTTGTGATTCAAAAGCTACCTGCTCAACATGAATAGAATTTTTAATACGACCAAGATTTTTATAAGAGATCATACCCGTGAGCTTATTATTATAATCGTCACTTGCCCGCGTATCATAAATCACAAGTGGAGAAGTGTTCTTTAATAACATAAGTGCACGATGAGCATTAATCAATGTAAATGGGGTTGTATTTTCAATCATCGAAATATCTTGCTGGCTCGCGATGAAATTTTGAATACCACCCAGCAACTGATAAATATGTTTAAACCCTCGTCTTACTAAATCACTTGCCATCCGGGCAGCATCGCCATCACCACTGTTGGCATAAATCAGCACAGGCTGTTCCTTATATTTATCTATAGACTCGGTGCCTCGCTTAACAACATCCTGATAAGGAATATTAATGGAGCCTTTTATTCTGCCAACATTATTTTGAGGAATAGTATCACGCGATGCAAACTGGTTAGATGATCGTACATCAATAACAACAAGCTGCTTTTCATTACGGATTAAATTGGCGCTTTCAGTAAATGATAAATTTTGAAATGGCAATCCTGAAACTATAAGATCTTTCTTGCAGGGAAAATCTGCATCGCCTAGCTGATTCAATACAGACATGCCTCCATTAAGATTATAAAAGTTAGTAAAACCATTTTCAGTTAATAGTTTGCTTACGCGACGACTGCGTTGGCTATGAGAACAGTACAGTACAATCGTTTTGTCTTTATAGGGATTCATGATGTTCACATTATTCTTGATATCATCGATACTAAGATTAATGGCTCCTTTCAAATGTCCCTGATTTAAACTGGTGTACCGGGATGTGTCTTTGTACTCTCCTGGTGATCTCACATCAATTAATAAAAGATCAGGATGTTTTTGCATCAACATACAAAAGTCTTTAGCGTGGATAGTTTTATAAAGACTATCGTACTTAAAAGGCAACTGTCCATTACAAAGGGTAACAGAGATTACTGCAAAAAGAGCGATGGCATAATACTTCTTCATAGAGGGTTAGTTTATAGGTACTCTTATTCCGCTTTCCATGACATCTTATTACTATTATAAATCAATGAAAGCCGTATTATTAAAGATACAAGAATCTGGCGTTCAAAACTGTACCACCAATCACGGTATCCAACCTTGATTGTCAATTGACATCACACCACCAGTTAATAAATAGCCCTTTTCAGAGTATCCGGGAAAGTGGTACTAAAAGATAGCGCTAAGATTTGTTCAGGAAAGGCATCAAACTAAAAGCCTATAAATGAGAAACTTACTGATAACTGGCAGTTTAATATTTCTAGATTTTTGCCAGAGAAATTGATTTCAGCCTCACTCTACCCTTCATTTGAAGTCAATGCAAACGTTTGATTTCGTTATTTAAATCGATAGCGCTTGCAAACTGTCATTCACTAAACCTCTTAATTGCTTATGAAAAAATGCCTTACCGATTTCAGTATGCGGCTGCTCAAAACAACCCGCTTGCTGCTCTGCCTGGTGACGTTGCTGTCATCAACTTTAATTCTTGCCCAGGACCCGGCTCAATATGGAACTCCGTTTGCCAGTGTGCCTAACCCAATGGATGTGAATATGTACCAGGTACACATTCGTCCCTATAGTGCTTCTGGTAATCTGGCTGGTGTAACAGCCCGATTGGATGCTATCAAAGCTCTAGGTATCAATGTAGTTTACCTGATGCCTATTTATCCTTATGGTACCGATTCAAGAAGTTCAAATTCTCCATACTGCATTAAAGATTACAAATCAGTAGGTACAGAATATGGATCGCTCACGGATCTTCGTAACCTTGTTGATGGTGCACACAGCAGAGGCATGGCTGTGATTCTTGACATTGCCATTAATGGAACTTCATGGGATCATCCATGGATCACTCAACATCCCGATTGGTATAATCAAAGTGGTGGTGTTATTCAGCAACTGGCAACTTTCCCTGACATTGCCGGACTTAATTTTAGTAACACTTCAATGCGTGCTGCACTAGTAGATGCCATGCGCTACTGGATCTTCGCTGCCAACATAGATGGCTACCGTTGCGACTTCGCTAACAATCCTCCGCTTGATTTCTGGACGAATACTATTTCAAACCTAAGAGGTATTACATCACATAAGTTATTGATGCTTGCTGAAGGAGATCGCCTGGAGAATTTCCAAACGGGTTTCGATTTTAACTTTGGAGACAAATGGTATTATGATGCAATCAAATCTATTGCTGGTGGAACTTCTGTTGCACAGATTCAAACCACAACAAATACAGAATATACCTATGCAACCGGCACGCAACAGGAAGTGCGTTACACTGCTAATCATGATACAGAAAGCAGCGCTACACCCTTCAGCGTATTTCAAAACCACAATGGTGTTGTTGCTAACTTCTTAGTGTCAGCGTACATGCGCGGTGTTCCGTTTTTAACCAGCGGACAAGAAGTAGATTTCAATCAGACCATTCCATGGCCTTACACTTCCGTAAAAATTAACTGGAGCAACACGGCTGCCTCGGCTGATTTCACCAAGGTGCTTACTTTCAGAAATACAAGTACGGCCATCAGGCGTGGTACTATGGCAAACTATTCTGATGCCAATGTTTGTGCCTTCACAAAAATATCGGGCACTGAAAAAGTTGTGGTGATGACAAACCTCAGAAGTGGCTCACAGAATTATGTAATTCCTGCTGCTCTTGCCGGCAGTTATAAAGATGCTTACACAGGAGCTTCTGTAACATTAACATCTGGTGCAACACAAGCGCTGGCAGGTTTTCAATACATTGTTTTAACAAACGCGAACGTTGCTCCTGTTTCTGTGACAGGCGTTTCCGTTTCGCCAACCAGTGCAAGTATTAAAGCTGGTTTAACACAACAACTAACAGCTACTATAACGCCATCAAATGCTACGAATCAAAATGTAACATGGTCATCAAGTAACACAGCTGTTGCTACTGTAAGTACTACTGGTCTTGTTACAGGTGTTGCTGCCGGAAGTGCAACCATCACAGTAACAACACAAGATGGTAATAAGACTGCCACTGCTGCTATCACCGTAACAGCATCTACAAACTTTACAGTTAATTTCTTCAAACCTTCTGCATGGGGATCAACCATAAGAATTTATTGGTGGAGTGCTCAACCAGCCGGAGTATTGGCCGATGGTACCTGGCCCGGTGTAACCATGACAAACAGTGGTAATGGGTGGTACAGCTATACGTTTATCAATGTAACATCAACCAACCTGATCTTCAATGATGGTACAAATCAAACAGCTGATTTAACCAGAAATAAAACAGGATGGTATTTGAATAACACGTGGTATGACTCTGATCCTGGAACACCTATACCAGTAACCGGCGTAACGGTTAGTCCAACATCAGCTACTTTAAATGTGAATGCTACGCAGCAATTAACAGCAACGGTAACACCATCAAACGCTACGAATAAAGCAGTAACATGGAGTACCAGCAATGCTTCTGTTGCAACCGTAAACTCAAGTGGATTAGTTACGGGAGTAGCATCTGGCACAGCTACCATTACGGTGACAACACAAGACGGTAATAAAACTGCTACCTCCGCAATCACAGTCCCATCTGCTGGCAACACTACATATTACCAGATTCAAAACAGATGGCAGACTAACACCTATCTATATGATGGCGGCAATGGTCAGGTGAAATATGGAACTAATCCATCAGGCACCATTTACCAATGGAGCAAGGTTGACGCTGGTGGAGGCTATACAATCTTGAAGAATCGTTCAACCGGAAATATTATGCACGTTGAAAACCAGAACGGCTCAGTACAGGCCACTACCGGGGATGTAACATGGTGGAGTGCACAATGGTCTGTATCAGCAACAGGCGATGGCTGGTATTACATCATCAACAGATGGCAGGGTGGAGAAAGAATTCACATAGAAAATCTTTTAGGCTATGCGCAATACAGCGGCGCTCAAACAGGTTGGTATAGCGCCATGTGGAATTTTGTAAATCCTCAAGTTGGAAGATCTGCTACCGAAGCTGACCTGACAGAGAAACCAACAGAAGGTGTTCAGGTTTACCCAAACCCATCAAGAGGTAAACAAATAACAATATCTATCCCCACATTAGCTGATCATGAAATGGCTGCGATAACTATTCATGATATGCAAGGAAGACCTGCTATGGAAACTAAAATTCATGAAACCACAAAGATTGATCATAACTTACCAGCAGGTTTATATCTGATCAGAGTTCGTTTCAACAATACGAATGTTGTGAAAAAGATGATTGTAGAATAAGGAATCAATGTCATTGACTTAAGTTTTTTCTTTTATTGTCTCACCTCTTTCCTCTCCAGAAGAGAGGATACCTGAGGAGCTTAAGTCAATGACATTGAATAAGGAACTACTAACAACTTAATTATCTAGCGGAGCTGTAACTGGCTCCGCTTTTTTATTTACTGGATCTCTACGCTATAACTCATTTTCAATCGGTCCATCACCACATGTGTATAGAAACGCTTTACATTGGCGTTGTCCATAAAATATTTTTTACTGAATGATTCATAGTGCTTCATATCTCTGGTATTAACAATGAGCACTAAATCATATGTGCCTGTTACGTAATAACATTGCGCTACTTCCGCATGACTGCTGATTTCTTTTTTAAATTTTTCAACAGCTTTGGATCCATCTTCATGCAGGCACACATCTACTATACATGTTAAACCAATTCCACCAGCGCTTGGAGAAATGATGGAAACATCGGCTTCAATTATTTTATCATCTCTTAACTTTGATAATCGTCGTTGCACGGCTGAAGCACTTAGCCCTACCTTTTCACCCAGTTCCTGAGCCGTTAGTCTGTTGTCTTTCTGAACTAATCGTAAAAGCTTTTTATCATGCTCATCCAGCGTCTGCATCTTTTGCCTGTTTTATGTGCCAAAATAAATTAAAACAATCGGATAAAAAGCAAATATGAAGTTTTTATGCCATGACCCAGCTATAGCTTTGTGAAGTAAAACATATCAAAACCATGCTTGAGATAAGACCAATCTGCGAAAACTGTGGTAAGCATTTACCAAACGAAAGTACAGAAGCAATGATCTGTTCCTTTGAATGTACATTTTGCAAAGACTGTGTTGACTCCATATTGCATAATGTTTGTCCAAACTGTGGTGGTGGACTTGAGAAAAGACCAACCAGACCAAAAGAGAAACTTATTAAGTATCCCGCTAAAACTGAACAATACCTGAGTCCGGTAGATCAGTTAAAATTTGAACCGCTTCTACTTACATACAGAAATATAAAACCAAACGAACGATAGAAATAAATGAGAGTACTTGAGAATAGCGTTTTCTCTGTTTCAGAAATAGAGCAATTCAGAAATGAAACCAGTGGCTGTAAATATGTAAATCATCTAAACAATGCGGGCGCCGGACTAATGCCTGACGTTGTAACAAAAGCTATCCTGGATCACATAACATTAGAATCAGAAATTGGTGGATACGAAGCATCTAATTTAAAAGCTGATTCTATAAAGGAGTTTTATAAACAAGCAGGGTTACTGGTTAATTGTAATCCATCCAATATTGCTTTCACAGCAAGCGCTACAGATTCATACACAAGAGCATTATCATCTATACCTTTCATAGAAGGAGATACTATCCTAACGGACTGCGATGATTTTATCTCCAATCAAATTCAATTTCTATCGTGCAAGAAAAGATTTGGATTGAACATTGTAAGGATAAAAAATGCTTCAATCGGTGGCGTGGATTTAGTCGATCTCGAAGAAAAATTATTTACGCTTAAACCCAAACTCTTTGCCATTACACATATTCCTACCAATTCAGGTTTAGTACAACCTGTAAAAGAAATTGCTGAAATATATGCCCGTTATGAAAAACTTCATGGAGACAAAACCTGGTATATTCTTGATGCATGTCAGTCTGCAGGACAAATGAAATTGGATGTAAAAGAACTTCGCTGTGATTTTCTGAGCGTTACTAATCGCAAGTTTTTAAGAGGTCCTCGGGGCACAGGTTTTTTATTTATTTCTGATAAAGCATTACAGGCTGGTCTGGAACCTCTGTTCATTGATATGAGAGGAGCTGAGTGGACTGAAAAAGATGAATACAAACAACAACCTGACGCAAAAAGATTTGAAGATTGGGAATTTGCTTACGCTACGGTAATAGGAAGCAGTGAAGCTATTAAGTATTGCTTGAATATTGGGGAAGAGAAAATATGGAAACAAATAAAACTACTCACAACATACATGCGCCTAAAATTGTCGCAGATAAACAATGTAAAAGTATTGGATAGAGGACCGGCACTAGGCGGCTCCGTTACATTTACAGCAACTGGTTCAACTCCAGATTACATTGTTAATGAACTATTAAAACGAAAAATAAATGCCGTAGCATCTTTTCGTAATTATGCAGTCATTGATTTTGACGAAAAGCAAGTTGAATGGGCCATACGGGTTTCTCCCCACTATTATAACACAATAGATGAAATCGACGAATTCATGATTGCTATTAAAACGATATTACCATGATTACTATCACAACTGTAGTCATGTTTGGTAATGGTGTACAATAAATTCCACACTTTATAAGAGTTATGATAGTGTTTGGGTAGGCAAAGGATTGGCATGAAATTCATTGTGATTTATACATGTCAATTCAAACTCAAATTATCTGGCTTTTTATCCTGGCTATTCCTATTGCCTCCATTGCCTGGACTGTTACCCATGAAGAGTTGTTCAGAGAACCACGAGAATATTGTATTAAGCAATCTCAGAATAGCGGTATATTATTGATACGAAAATTTTTCTACCTGTTTACGTGTGAGTATTGCTTTAGCCATTATGTAACAATAGCATTCATTTTCTTAACCGATTACAAACTCTTGCTGGAGGATTGGCGTGGCTACCTTATAGCAGGGTTTGCATTAGTATGGATAGCGAATATCTACATGAGTCTGTTTGGTCTAATTCGCATCGATATCAAAAAGGAAAGAACAGAAATAAATACTTTAGAGAAGAACCCTTTAAAATCAATCACCAGAAGAAACATCATCCGTGAAAAAACGACTTAATACTTTCATTTTTCAAGAGTCACTTCTTAAATAGAATAATCACGATTCAAAATTACCTGATATTGCTTTGCAATTACCACGTGAGTGAAGCAGTGTAACATAGATTTGTTAGAAATAAAACTAATAAATCTTATGCAAAAAAAATCCCTACACGTTAAGTGGGCTGCCTTTCTTATTATGATAGTTGCAGTTCTCGGATGCGAACAACAAATGGTAACTCCCAATGTAAATGCAATTTGCAGTGACTGTCAGATTGATCCAGGTGGTGGAATTATAATAAAGTATTGCCCCGACCTTACAGTTTATTCAGTTATAGCATACGGTCATACTGGAAATGTTATCAAATTTGGAGTCGTTATCAAAAACATTGGTAATGCAACAGCAAACATTAGTACCACCAACATGGTTGGATGGCAAGCTTATCTTTCAAAAAATGGTGTGAGCAGAGATGTGCCCGCATGTGGCTCGAGCTT
>DATJHZ010000622.1:0-10460 GCA_035493595.1 Cyclobacteriaceae bacterium
CTTATTGCTACTAGAATTGGAATTGAAGATTAAACCTTTTTCTAGAAAAAGTACATCTAATAAGCAACAAGCTTCACAATTTATCCAAAATCAGATTCCTACACTATATGATAAATCTCAACACCCCCCCAAAAAAAAAACTATAACCCACGAAATAATGTATCGAATGATACTCGATATCGCTCACAAACAAAACTTTGAATTTCTTGAAAATATAACTCTAAATAGTGTCAAAGTACACTTTAGAAAATTCTGCAGCGATAAAGGTATCAAAAGAAATGGCAGACCACCAAAATTCTAAAAAACCGTCGCTTTCTTATATTTGAAATCCGACGGTTATGGTTTTCCCCTTGCGAAACCATCTATAATTTCGAATATAACCGACCAATATTTTTTTAAAATACATCCGACCGCACAATTGGGCTCAACCTGGAAATAAATACAATGCGGAGGTTTCATGCATAAAATTGAAAACAAACTACTCACCGTTCGCCAATTCGTCGAAAATTGCAACGGTGGATGGCCAGCATCTGAAAGTTCCCTGAGAGCCATCATCTTAGATGCTTCTTGGGGAAAGAATGGATTTCAAAGTGCCTTCAAAAGGGTAAATCGGCGAGTCCTAGTAGATCCTGTGGAGTTTTGGTGTTGCGTTGAACGCGCACAGGGAGAAATGAAAAATGCCTCTAGATAACCCCTGGTGGTCATTACAGTTCCAGGAGCTTGCGGGAGAGGTTTGTAGACTTTACTTTAAATTTAAAGTTGCCGAAGAGCCTGATATAGACGACCTGGACAAAGCAATAGTACTTTTTGAAGAGATCAAACAAGCCTATAACTTGCATGCGATTTCATTCGAAGAGTTTGTAAACTTAAAATTAAGCCGGTGAATCAGACCGGCTCCTTTCAATCAACTTATTAAGGCCAACAATATGAACAATGATACAAATGATAAAAAAAATCAAGCGATAAATCACCGACCATCTGAAGAACGTTCAAACGATCTCGAGTTTGAATGTCGAAGAAAAATTAATGAAAAGGAAATAATAAAATTTTCCCCTTTGCCGCTACAGAGAACGGCTGCACCACCAAAAGAATATCCATTTGACGCACTGGGCAACATCGCAGGCAAGGCTGCAGAGAGGATTCACGAAGTTGTCCAAGCACCAGACGCAACTTGCGGTCAGAGCATCCTTGGAGCCCTTTCATTAGCAACACAAGGATTTATCGACATTGAAATTGATGGAAGAAGACATCCTGTTTCTCTCTTTTTGCTCACGGTTTCGGAAAGTGGTGAACGTAAAAGTGCTACGGACAAAATAGCACTCAAACCTATCTACGAATGGCAAGATTTGCTAATAGAACAACATAAAACTGAGCAAAATGGACACCTAAACATGTTAGAAATTTGGAAACAACGGAGATCTTTTGCAATCAAACAACTAGTGAACAATCCAGACGAATCACAATTAATGGAATTAGAGAAAGAACCCCCTGCACCATGTGAAGGATGGATCTTATGCGAAGAACCAACTCTGGAGGGGTTAGAACGACTTTTGGAAAAGGGTCAACCCAGCGCAGGAGTCTTCTCTGACGAAGGTGGACGCCTAATTGGTGGTCATGCAATGAATGCAGATAACTCTTTGAAGACAGCTTGTGGGCTCTGTAGTCTTTGGGATGGTAAATCTATAAATAGAACCCGCAAGGGAGAAGGGTCTAAGCAAATTTCAGGCCGTAGGCTATCCATGCATTTAATGATGCAACCGATTGTTTTGGTCCGCCTTCTTGCTAACGATACACTTATGGGGCAGGGTTTACTTGCGAGATGCTTATTCTCCGCTCCTCTCCCCCTTGCAGGGTCACGCAAGTACAAAGAAATTGATTTAAATAAAGATCCAGCTATTCAAGCTTACTACAAGTTAATCAATAAAATGTTTGACCGTCCCTTCCCTAAGAAAAGAAGTGAGCAGGATAGCCACAAATTTGAACCTGGAGATGCGCTTGACCCAACACCAGCTATACTGGACGAGAACGCTAAACAACAATGGATCAATTTCCATAACGAAACAGACATGAACATGAGTCCAGGAGGCGAATTTGCCTCTATCAAACCCTTTGCTAGCAAAGCACCAGAGCAAGTACTCCGCATCGCGGCAATTTTCGCTTATATTGACCAATTTGAGACCAAATCCAATGATATCAAAATAACTGGAGATTACATCCAAAGAGCAGTCCAACTTGTTGAGTACTATATAGGCGAAGTGCTGCGAATTTTGGAGGCGGGCACAAACGATCCTAACATCTTTCTCGCTAACTTGACTTTAGAATGGATCAAAAAAAATCGCCCTGATCAGATTTTTCCTTTAAGCGATGTGTATCAAAAAGGTCCACCACAGATCAGAGAGGCGTCAATTGCCAAAAAAATAATGAAAATATTGGAACAACATGAACAGGTAATAGAGATATCGGACGTATGTATCAATGAAAAAAAAGTTCGTTCAGCTTGGCGCCTGTTAGCCGATGATCAAACAAACAGAGATGAGTAAGCTAAAGCTGCTAATTTAGCTAATCTGGGGATAACTCATTGATATAAAGAAACACAAGCAGACTTAGACCTGCTAATACAGCACTTAAGGGCTGCTAAAATATGTATTGTGAGTTTGGTAATTTAGCTAATGATTATCCTAATTTTAGCAACGATAATTATCAGCAAACAACTAAATTATAGTGATTTAAGTAATTGTTAGCAACATTAGCAATATTAGCAAAAGATAAAATGTTGAGGTTTTTTATGATACTTATAGATCTTGCACAAAATCTAGGAATAGATCCAAAAAGAAAATCGAACTCCAAGGGAGGAGAGTACCATAGCGGTTGTCCTTCTTGCCGCGAAGGGGTTGACCGTTTTATAATTTGGCCACAGCTTAATCGATATTGGTGTCGCAGATGTGGTGTAAATGGTGATGCCATCCAATTCTGCCGCGATTTCATGGATATGTCTTTCCATGATGCTCGTGCTAGGGTTTGCAATACTTTTCATAATACCCATTCAATTCGATCAAATAGATTCTCAACGCATGAGCTAATGTTCTCCAAAGAACCACCAACTGAATGGACAAACAAAGCTTCCGCCTTCGTTGAATGGGCTCATAAGAAACTCAAGGATCAATCTAGAATCATGAGCGATTTAACGCAAAGGGGTTTAAATGAAACCACAATCAATAGATTCAAACTAGGCTATACATACAATCCAAACTCAAAATCGGGAGATTTCTTTAATGAACGATCTGAATGGGGGTTATCACAAAACTGCAAAGTTGATTCGAGAAATACTAAGCTGTGGTTGCCTTGTGGATTAGTTATTCCTAAAATTTCAAGTTCTTATGTGGTCTGCAAACTAAAAATAAGGCGTAAAGATTGGCACCAAAATGATTCATTACCAAAATACGTTGAGATTTCGGGTTCACAATCCTGTCCATCGATTTATGGAAATATTTCCCTCAAAGTTGCATTCGTATGTGAATCAGAACTGGACGCGATATTGATTCAACAGGAAGCCAGCGACATATGTTTTTGCATTGCGCTTGGGGGTGCTGGGAAAAAACCAGATGCTCAAACTCATGAATTGATTAAGAACAGCGATATGATTTTGTGGTCTCTGGATAACGATGAGGCTGGCAAAAAAGTCGCCCCTTGGTGGAGAGAAACATATCACAACCTGAAATTTTGGCCCGTCCCTATTGGAAAAAGCCCTGGTGACGCCTTTAAAGACCATAATTTAAATCTTCGTGATTGGCTTATTCAAGGAATTAACCGACAGGGCAAAATTATAAAATACGCTGACAAAACAATTTAAACCTAAAGGAAGGTGTCGCATGAAAAATAACAACTACCCAGCAATTCCCGATAAACAGCCTGGCAAATGTCCTATTCTTGTCCGTGTAAACAAATCTAAAGAATCAAAGGAATGGACAGTAGCAATTCCAGGGAATGGAAGTACCAAACCTACTCCTGAAGAGTACATTCAAATCTTAAAAGATTTAACGGCGACAAAAGATAGTGAACTTGCACAAGATATATGTTTGAGAGGGATATGTGCAATGCCAGAACAAAATGAAAATGAGCAAAACATTAACATTGTTTATCAGATTCTATCCGATATGGAACCTAAAGATTCTGTAGAGGCAAGACTTGCTCTACAGATACATACTCTTTATGCTCAAGGAATGGAATATCTTAACAGAGCAAAAGGTGAAACTAAACTCCATCATAGCGAATTCTACATGAAATGCGCTCTGAAGATTTTAAGACTCCATAATGAATCGCTGGAGGCGTTATCCCGTTATAGACGTAAAGGTGAACAGAGAGTTGTAGTGCAGCACGTAAATGTTGAAAATGGTGGCAAGGCAATAGTTGGAAATATTTTAACAGAGGGGGGTAGTAATTAAAAATGAGCGAGGTACCCCATGGCTAAATTATGTGGAGCAAAAGCAAGATCCAATTCAAATAAACCCTGTAAGAAACCAGCACTACTAAATGGTCGTTGCCGGTTCCACGGGGGGCTAAGTACAGGAGCTAAGACGCAAGATGGTAAATATCGTCAAAAAATGGCCTCCTGGAAACATGGTATGAGATCCAAAGAGGTCTTAATGGAAAAACGATATTTTCGCGACTTAATTAACACTTGTGCATTTTCAATTTACCAATTATGAGAAAAATAGGCTGGTGTCGTCTATCAATGTCTGAGCAAATACAATATCTGTTTATTTAATCTTTTTCTCGATTACATAATTAATTTCTGTTAAGAATGTTTCTTCACCCGTAATTGTTGATCGCGTGTAAATTCTCGATCTATTTGTAGGCATATTTCGAGCAATCAATATCTCGCTTTCATCATTTATGTCGAGAATAATAGTGGAAATTTTATCAGGGAAATTATCATTTCCATTTGCAAAAGGGAATCTAAAATTTACTCCATCCCAAATAACACATGTATTACTTTTCGAATCTGAACCAAACTCAATGAGTACCTCTCCCTTGTTATTTATAGCTATCGCTCTTGAATATTTAGATCCTTTTATTCACTTTAAAACTCATATTTGAAAAGTCATACATTATGCCGTCTTTCCAAACAAAGCCCTGAATATCCTGCTGAGTTTTTCCATTTCTATCATGATACGGCTTTAACCTTGAATAACCAATCACCATTCCTGAATCATTCATGTCAGTAATTTGCAGCCCCCCTTCGAAATTGCCGAGATTGATCCAACCATAATTTTCATCCCAAATAAATCCACCATGATCAGAGTTTGCAGCCACTCTGCCGGAACTGTTAATTTTTACAATATTTTTTGCTTCATATAGAAAGAACCGATGCTGTTTGTCCCAGATGCATTTTGCACCCCGGTCAAATTCCCCTATTTTGTATGCTGAATCTTCGAAAGAGACTATCGATGCATTTAATAAAGCACATCCTTCGAAAATGATGAAAAAGAAACATGACATTAAATTTTTATACACGAAAAACCTCTAATAAGAATAATTTTTGAAATCTAAAAATTAAAACTATTCAAACAAATATATTCGTCAATTGTCTCCCCTGAATTCAATCACAAATGGATGTCTTTCACCGAATATTTTTCCTGTAATGAAGAATTGATTATTTCCATTTGCATTAAATATAATTCCGTTTTGAAGGGGCCACGTTCCATAAATAAGAGAAGCATCTATCTTTAGACTTTGAAATTCACCCAATATTACGGGTAATGGTTGGCGATTTCTATCAAGTGGTAACAAATGGTATTGAAAATGCTCGGAAAATCCAAACCCATCAAATCTTTCATCTTTTTTTTGAAAAATAAAGCCATCAGAATTATGAGATCCAGTTACACACCATAGAATTGTTCCGTTATCAGTAATACCCAATGTTTTGATGTGCCCCCCGCCAATCAGTTTAGTTCCTTCTTCTTTAGTCCAAATCCATGACTCCCATGACCTGCGGGATTTCACAAAAGTTGAGAAAAGAACACTTCCTTCAGCATCAAACGAAATATGATTAGCATCATCTTGGCTGTCGATAAACCACTCAAGTAATTCGGATGCATTAGGGATTATAGTCATCTCTTTACCATCCCATATGAAATACTCCATAGATACTGGAGCTAATTGATTTTTATACGGATTGTGTTGATAATGATTGAATCTTCCTAGAATATCATTTTGACTATTCACGGCAATAGCTAAAAAATTTCCAGCATTATATCCCAATGATGCGGCGGTATTTCTAATTTGCGGAGTTAGGTCTTGAACTCTGTCACTCACCAAAGAAAGAATTCTAGAGTCATATCCATCGCTATCGGGTGCCTCATACGAACAGGTAAAAATTACAGATTTGGAGTTTCTACAATTAGCAACAAAACCCTCTTTCGACAACTTATATACTTTCTTGTCGCGTTCTATTGGAATATGGTAGTTTTGGAATTTACCATTCTTCCATGTCATTAAAATATAAACTTCATAAGTCTTATCTAAAATACGTTTATTCACTTTGGCAAGTCCGATCACAACACCCTCACCATTCACACGGCTCCAGGTATACGGTACAGTTCCGTCAAACACGTCGTTGATAGGAACTAGTCCAAAGTCGTTTTGCCAAAATGCCCACGAGCAAGTTTTATACTTTGCTACTCCTCTGGTAATTCTGCCATCTGAATATTTCTCATTAGTTTTATGTCCTGAAATTAGTGCCTGTCCGTATTCATTAAACTCAACAATTGCAGCATCCTTAAAATCTGGTAAAGTTCCAAATTCTTTGACGTTCCAGCGCAAATCTTCTGCTGGTAAATTGAATGAAATCAAACATGTTACAATCAATAAAAAAATTTTAAACATCTTAACCTTATATATGCGCGTATTAATCTCAATATTATATTTTATGCTAATCGATCATACAAATTAATGAAAATAAATTTAAATATAATATTTATAATATTTTATAAATAATGGTATTTTCAAAAAAATAGAAGTCAAAATTATCAGAACCTATTTGACATTATTAGTCCATTTCATATGTGTGGTATTCGCCTGTAGTATAATCGTAGGTCTCAAGCTCGTCATCATATATATCGATCACTTCTTCATCATGGTATGCTCCATCACCCCAGTGGTAAATCTCAATATCCAGACCCGATCTGACAAGATTTCCTTGTTCAACCTCTATGAATTCAGAAGAATCCCTGTTGTAGCCGTCCCAAGAATAAACACAACTACAGCTGAAAAGCATTGCTATAATTAACATAATTTTATTCATTTTAATTTCCTTTGATTTTAGATAACTTTTTATTTTCTTCTCGAGGAACTTCTGTAGTGAGGTTGTACGTATGTGCCATTTTTGCGGTAGTACCCTTTTACGTGAACGGTTTTCGGACGACCTGTTGTAGCACTAATTTCTCCATATCCGCTGGATGCCGAGGAAATTGCATTTTGATCACTGGTACATTTATCTGAGGATTCAACAACTGATTTTTTTTCGGAACCATGCGCCTGCAACCCAAAGGAGGTTGTGGCGAAAAGTGATAATACTAAGAATGCTAGAGTAGAAAAGCACTTCCTCATTTGATTTAAATCCTTGACATTATGGATGTTGTCTTAAGATTTTAAAGGGTAATTGATTTATCCACAAGCATGAATTATTTTTTTTATACTTGATATTCAACCACTTAAGTTAAATATGGATTGTGAATACTTTTTGGGGCATTCTTTGAAAAAACGAATATTTAATGATTTACGCAAATTTTACGCACTTGACTGCAAAAAACTGGCGTAAAATGGAACAAATCAGCACAATGAGAGGTCATTTAACCATTTGATTGTGTTGTGCCTATGTATTCCAGTTTATCCTCTTGTGTTGGTATGAAACCGACTGTAAATCTCTCGACTTCGGTCTGCGTTGGTTCGAGTCCAACCGCCCCCACACTTTATCCTAAGAGCAAATTCACCTCAACTTACAACAGCCCCACTTCACTTCATTTACGCAAATTTTACGCACTTGACAGGCGCAAACCAACGCAATCTCCACGATTACCACCAAAAGAAACTTTGATCACCAAAATCAATCACTTTTGTCTTCAACTGCGTAAATATTGCGTAAAAGTAGATTTCTGGATTTACAAATATGTACACAAAATGATCTGTGAGATGATTTTGTGTCAAAAAAGCAAGAGACTAACAATCTCTTGTTCTCATTTATTCCTACTTATGCTAATTTATCCCCTTAAACTTTGGAGGTGCCATGGGCACAATTCGAGAATATGAAAAATCTGATGGGTCGGTATCGTACCACGCCGAAGTTCGATTACGGGGCCACCCCGCACAACGCGAAAATTTCCGAACCAAAAGCCTTGCAAAAAAGTGGATTCAGGACACTGAATCGGCCATCCGCGACGGCCGCCACTTCAAAAACAGTGAGGCTAAAAAGCATATTGTAGGAGAATTGATTGATCGCTTTATTGATCAGTGGCTTTCAAAATACCCTAAACGAAAGGCGAAGCAATCAGCATTACTAAATTGGTGGAAAGCCAGACTTGGCCACCTATTGCTTGCTGACTTAACACCAAGCGTTATTGCTGAGGCCAGGGATTTATTGCTATCAGAAACAACACTACGGAAAAAACTCCGGAGCCCGTCAACGGTTAACCGGTTTCTCGCTTCTTTATCTAAAGCTTTGTCCATCGCTGTCCAGGAATGGGGCTGGTTGGATATTTCTCCTATGCAAAAAGTATCTAAACCTAGCGAAGCCCCAAGCCGAGATCGCTTCCTTAGCCCCGAAGAAAAAGAAAGACTCTTAAAAGCCTGTAAAGAATCTCCTAACCCTCATCTCTACCCCCTTGTAAGGTTGTCTATTCTGACAGCCATGCGATTTAGTGAACTCATCAATCTCCAATGGGAAGATGTCGATTTCAACATGCGTTTCATAATCCTGCGTCTCACAAAAAATGGGGATAGCCGTGTTATCCCTTTAACTGATGCTGTATGCGCGATATTTAAATCATGTCCTACATGGCAAATCAATCCAACAGGTTCAATTTTTCGTTCTGAGCGTAAAAATAACCTTACTGGAATTGTCACTGTCCGTTCTGCCTTTGATAAAGCACTGAAAACTGCCCGCATTCAGAACTTCCGTTGGCATGATCTTAGGCACACCGCAGCATCGTACTTAGCTATGAATGGGGCAACTCAAGGAGAATTGATGACCATCCTAGGTCATCGCTCCCCACATATGACCCGCCGATATTGCCACTACAGTCAAGATCATTTACGGATAATGCTTGAAAAGACAGCTTCAAACTTAAATTGCTAAAAACAAGGAATCTTATGTCAGAAAGTTCTAATGAACTTATTTCAAAATATCAACAAATAATAGAAAATTCTACAACCGTCTTAGGGGTACTGAAAAATCTGAACAATTTAATATCAAATTTAAAACAGTATTCCGCCACCTATAATTTAATAAATAGATTTGAAAAACAAAAATCAGAAATCGACAAGGAATACACAAACAATTTCCTTAAATGCATAACGTGGATACAGGAATGTTTTCAACAGTTAAAGTTGTCCAAACACAAAAATCACACAGTTATCATCGAAGAGTTCGAAGTACTCGAAGCCATATTAGAGCATAAACCTTACCCTGCTGAAAAGGCATCGTTAGCTTTCGAAATGCAACACCAATATTACTATTCGCCATCCACCACAATTGGAAAACTATTAAACTCATTGTTAACAGTTGCTTCAAAAATTGCTGAATTTGGTGAGCTTGAATTGTTCAAGGATTGGGCAAAGCTGGATATTTATACGGCAAGTATCAAGCTTGATAATTTAAATTCGGGTACTAATATAAGTCATTCAAAAAAATATACATTGTCAAAATTGGCTGAACTTATTGGTTATGGCTTAGTAAGTTACAGTTTTGAGAAATTACCTGAGAAGTTAATTAGGAAGAATAAATTTGCAATCGTCTTTAGACAGTATCGTATCACTAATTTGATTATCCCTACATTCATCTCAAGTATAATCAGCTCTGAAGATTCCAAGAAAAACTCATCGGTAAATTTAGATTCAGATCTATTTCAATTGTACAATTTTATCACCTTTTTAGCTCAATACGATTCAATTAGTCCATTCTAC
Source organism: Cyclobacteriaceae bacterium (assembly GCA_035493595.1). Classification (GTDB taxonomy): domain Bacteria; phylum Bacteroidota; class Bacteroidia; order Cytophagales; family Cyclobacteriaceae; genus DATCRE01. The sequence continues at coordinate 10,180 of DATJHZ010000622.1, forward strand.
GCGGAAGCCAATGAAAATAATCCTTGGATTCTGGATGAAAATAATTGTTTAAATCTACTTGCAAAGGCCTATTTGAGAGGATTTGCATCAGAATCTCCCCCATATTCACTGGAAGACTTAAAAAAGATTATAAAGCAGTTCTTATTGCTACTAGAATTGGAATTGAAGATTAAACCTTTTTCTAGAAAAAGTACATCTAATAAGCAACAAGCTTCACAATTTATCCAAAATCAGATTCCTACACTATATGATAAATCTCAACACCCCCCCAAAAAAAAAAC
>DATJHZ010000623.1:0-38050 GCA_035493595.1 Cyclobacteriaceae bacterium
ATTTTTTTTTGCCTGCGGATTAAAAATATTAACCCGACAATGATTAAAACAATCAACCCGATTTCAAACTCTTGCATTGCAGTATGATTAAGCCAAAAACTAAAAACATAATAGTGTCATAACTAACCGCGTGAAATCCGATAGTAAAGAACCCTTCACTGCCTCGTAACGCGAAGTCTAAACACCTTCCTGCAACCAAAATTACAAACCAACCTACTTCTTTTTTAACATCCTTCTCTTGTAGCCAAATAACAATCGAAAGGGATAAGAAACTTAAATGATACGTCCACCAATCTAAATACTCGCTAACCGTCATTTTTATGTCTGAAATTGGGAACAGTGAGTATAAACTACAATAACACTCGTTTCTCCTGAATGCTTCTATTAAAATAAGCGACATAAAAATAACTACTAACCGTTTCAAGAACAGGTAATAGTAACAGTGCCATCAGGATTATTAGTGCAAGTGCATCCTGTAGGGCAACGAACAACTAACTGTTCAACCACTTCATGCTCGCCTGAATGCTTCTTGTGCCAGTGTTTACCGTCAAACCTTGCAGGGTAAAGCTCACCGTCATGTTTTATTAAGTACCATCCTGCTTTAATTTCTTCCATGTTATTTTTATTTTATTTTTTTAACAAGTGTGTCTGCGCATGCCTTGATTCCAGTAGTGCAATTCATATGTATTCCTTGGTACTGACTTACATTCACTTCGAACAAAGTGATACGAGGATCAGAAGCGGCATGAAGTCTTTTAGCATAATTAATTGAATCCTGATAGTGAGGATCTGTTGAAGATTTTAAAAGATAGGTATAATACCTAACTGAATTATCGGACATGTGTAAGAACTGTGGAATGGTATCATATAGCTTTTTTTCATACTTTTGATATGTCCTCCAAACGCTGTTATTATCTTCTTCACCTTGAAGCCAAAAGAAATCAATACGGGTCGGAACTCCGCTTACATCTATCACATTACGCATTTGAGTCAATAATAAATAAGATAGATTGAAATTACCTGCTGTTGTTTTATTATCTGCCCTCCATGCGGAAGACACATCTGAAACCAAAGCCGTTGCAGCCTTCCCAAACTCGAGAAATATAAACTTTCTATGAGGGAATTTTGCCTTTAACTTAGGAGCCAAGTAATACATAGGGCCTAGTTTCTGAGTATAGTTCTGAAATCTGTTCATCACAGTATCAAGCCTTTCTTTATAAACGTCCCACGTAACATAACCATTGATTGAAGTTGCCGGGCTTGTACAGTTATTACAATTGGATTGTCCTGCAAAAACTATGAAATCTAAACTGTCTCCAGGCAAAAGGCTTAACTTTGCCATCGCTATTTGATTTTTCAAATCATTCTCATCAAGAATGATTTTTTGTTTGGCCGGAACAATATTTGTTTCCGTGCAACTTAAAATGATGATCGAAAGGAAAAGTAATTTTTTCATTTTATTTTATTTTGGTAATTCTGAAATAAGAACCTGCATTAACGGATGGAGTAGCCGTTGCACTTTGGGTAAATATTGGTTTTATCGTTCCTGCCACGGTGACATTAAATGCTCCGGTTATATAGACCATTTCCTGAGTGCTTGTATTTGACGCTCCCACTTGTCTTGCTATTGTCAGGTCAGGTATTGAATTATTAATAGCATTTGCTGGAACTGATATACCAGAAGCGCGAAATCCAAAAGCTATAGCTGAGTTGGTGCCGTTAAAAGTTGATGTTCCTCCAAGATTGAAACTAATAAAACTGCCGCTCGAAGCAAGCGCTGTCATCGTTGAGAAAAATGCAAATTCATATCTCCCTGTAGTTACTGTAATTGCATTAGTAGCTGACGTTGTGCCAGATGCATCAGTATATTCAGTGTTAGTTGCATCAAGCCAATCTTGCGCTCCTGTTCCGCTTCCAAGAGTTGAGTTTGATGTAAGAAAAAGAGTTTGTATTTTACCAATGTCGCTCCATGCTGGAACGCCACTTGAATTTGACGTAAGAACTTGGCCATTAGATCCTACAGTAAGCAAAGCCGGAGTATTCGCAGCGCTTGCGTAAACTATATCTCCTTTTACAGGGGCGCTGGTCTGAGATATTTGCCCACTCCCATTTGTATAAACAAAACCTCCGTTGTTCGTTAATTTTGGAATAGAAACATTTTGCGAACCATCAAGACTCAACCCGGTTGTAAGTGTTCCTGATGAGTTGGCAGTTTGCAAAGCCATGGTAGATTGAACTACTCCGGTGCTAATTGTCCCTGATGATGTTACTAAGAATTGAGCTGCATCAGTAAAGTTTGTTCCATCGTGGCCACTAAAAACAATATTTCCCAAAGCATCACCTGTGGTAATTACAGTAGGTGAACCAAACGTGCCGCGTGCTTTCCTCAAATAAACTCGTGACGAATTTGTTCCAGAATTATATTGATCGTGAATTATCCCGCGCGGTGTGCTTGTTGCAGTTTCAACGGTCTGCAAAATTCCAAGGGGCATCGTTGACCCTGTGCCTATTCCTATGTTTGTTGCTGTTATTTTATTTTGGCTTGCCCAAGTTCCAGAAAGCGCCCGAGTCCCGTCCGCATACAAATACGAGCTTGCCAACTTACCATCAGCAATACTTCCGGCCAGCATTGTATTTGTTACTTTACTTGCCCCTATAGCAGTTGTGATTGCTGTTGAACCGCTTCCGCTTACGTCTCCTGATAAGCTTATGGTTTGATTGCCTGTAATATAATCAGTGCCTGCCGTGGCAATAGCCAGCGTATTTGCTCCTGTGCGTTTAATTAATCCTGTTGACGAAAGTCCAGTAATATTGTCCTGAGTTACTGTTGCGCCTAATGAGGTTGAATTTCCTGCTATATTAATGGATGAATTAGTAAGGTCAGAATTTGGAATGCTTGAAATATAACTTGGTGTAGTTCCTGAAAATTTAACATAACCAGTACCGCTAAGTACAGATTGCTTCCCATTAAATGTTGTCCAGTCGGTTGAAGAAAGATAACCATTTACTGATCCGCTTGCAGATGGAATTGAAATTGTATTTACAGATCTTGATAAAGGTGATGAAAATGTAAGCGCATTTTCTTTTCCGTTGAATGTGTTCCAGTCGGTATTTGATAAATAGCCGTTTTGGCTTGTGTTTGCTTGTTGAATTGTAATGTTTGGCGTTGTTGTAGGACTTGTTACAAATATGGGCGAAGTAGCCGAAACGCTTGTAACTGTTCCTGATCCACCAGCGCCTCCGAGTAATTGAAAATTCGTGCCATCATAGAATAAAAATTTTGCTTCACCCGCTGCAATATCTCCCGAACTTAATGCAGAGCTTACATTTTTCTTAATTGCCTTCGCTCCAAGGCCATTAATATTTATTGTTGCAGCGCCTGTATTTGCGTCTGTGAATGTAACGGGTATAAGATCGCCTGCCTGATAAGTTGTAAGCCAACCAACGGTAAGCGTATAAGTATCGGTGCCATATGCCACGTTATTTTCTACACGTGAAAGTTTGGAGTAATTCAAAGCATCTTCAATGGCCGCGTGATTAGCGCGGGTTACGGTAGTAGCATTTCGGATATTGTTATTTATGTTTGTCTTTGTCGTGGCATCAGGCGTTACTTGAGCGAGGCATGCGAATGGTAGAAAAAGTAAAAGTATTTTTTTCATATTTTAAAATGATGATAAATAGCTGACACCATTCAAATCGTATTGTCTAAATGTCGAAAATATAGAAGCATCTATTGATAATTTACCGGCAGAAGTAATGGTTATATACTCTACTGAAAATCCGGTTCTTTCGACCACAGGAATTCTGATAGTTAAAGATCCTGTTACGTCTTGGGGATTTGGAACTGCTCCATTACTTGTAATATCATTACCTGTGGCTCCAGATGATGATATTATACCTCTCAATTCAACTCTACCAGATGGGGAATATCTCCATTGAACTGTACTCCCGCTAACTGCAGTCCATCCATTAGTCAATGAAACTGAATTCCATGAACCTCCTGTACTCCATGAAAGCGTACCGCTTCCATCATTTTTTAAAACACCATTTGCATTTGAAGGTAAGGTAAAACTATTATAGACAGGGACATTCAATGTAATTTTACCACCTGTTTTTACTAATGTGGATGAGCCGCCAGTTCCAGTAGTTGTCAACAACAAAGAATCCTTATTGATCTTCGAATCATTCTCACGCTTAAAAAGCCGCCACAAAAAAGTAGCGTTGTTTTTCTTGGCCGTGTTGGTCTTTAACGAGTCAATCGCGGTTTGATTGTCCGCATCTGATTGAGCTAAAAGAAAAGACGGTATTAAAAAAATGAGATATATTAATTTTTTCATGTTAAATAATGTTTCGTACATAGTAGTTTTTGCGAGTCAGCCAGATGTTACCTGTCTGAAAAGATGATTTAGTGTCAGGGCTTGACCTCTCATAAGCTTCCTCGATTGTCCATTCCACTCCGTCAATCATTACCGATCCCCGTGAAGCATGCGCAAATATTAGCTGAAGTTTGTTGTGAATATAATCAGGAAGTAAAATAGTGGTCATTAACTGCTGAACCTTCATTGTAAGGGCCGTATTAATAACCTTTGAGTTGCTTAGTACGAGTGAATTTTGCTCAGTCGGGTTTCGTTGTTGGTAGAATCTGCAAGGAATCCGCAAGCCAAAATAATTACCATCATTAGGGTAGCTTATTCCTACAAAATTCTTGTTCGATTTGTATTCAATAAACTTTGTTCCCCATCCTGGAGTTAGTGCTATTGACGAATTGAATTTTATCCAATCTGATTTGTAGATTTCTTCGCCCGTTCCTGATACGTCCATCGTATTAGGATCAAAAGTTCCAGAATCTAAACTACCATCATTTTGGGCGATGTAAAAACGTACGGACTGATCACAAAAACCTTCGTCATTTGCATTGAATGAAAGATTGAAAGCGTTGTAACCTGAGAATGCGGTTTTTGTAAACCCTAAATTGGCTATAAGATTTTCCGCTTCGTCTCGGACGTGCAGTGAATAACTGTTATACTCCGTGTCTATCAATTGAAGTTTGATTGTATCAGCACAAGCAAACTCCTGATTGTAACATCTGTGGTCTATAAATCCGAAAGTTGTCTCATTATAGGTTGAAACGCCTATTGGCCAAAATTGGATCGGTAGCGCATCGGATATTGTTATCACTGTGACAAATTTATAAAATAATTTGTATTTGTATATTCGCTTACACGGTTATATGTTCCACGTGGATCACTCATAGTGTGAATCATAGTGAGCAGGATCGTAGAATTTCTGATCAAAGTAAATCTCTTCACTTACCGGACTGTCGATTACTTCTATATCAAAAGGCTCCTTTGCCCATGCCTGTAATTTTACTTGACCTGTTCCGATTTGGTATTCGAGAGATTTAATGAAAAACTTTTTGTGATCTGTGTCGGTCTGACTTACTCCGATAGCTTTATTTTTATTTTCCCTGAGTGTTACATAGTCATTCCAATCCATGTAATGCTCGATTTCAAACAACTGTGAAAGGTGCAAAAAGTCCGTTCCTACTTCAAAATCACCATTTTCAGCTACCAAAATACCCGTGTCATCACCATCACAGGTAGTTGTCATGGTAGAGGTCATGGCATAATTTCCCTCACCAGAAGCGAACTTGAAAAATGAAGTTGAATAATCCTGAAGTCCTCCCGCATAGAAATTCAGCCAGCGCAAAAAATTACGAGCCGGGGTTAATCGGCTATTGTAACGCGTGTCTGAATTTATAAGCCCTGTTATTGAGCTGAAATTTTCACTTAATTCTGGCGTGAATGTGCCGTCACCATTATTTTTTAAAGCTATTGCGAAGGTGTCATCATCGTAAGTATAGTTGGCCGAAAGCAAGTTACCTACGCGCCTTGTGGTTTCGATTGTAAGGCTTGCCGCCACCCATTTGCTCATCATTTGAATGAGTTTACCTACCTTTTTAAACCGGCTGTTCCAGGTTCGTGAGCTTTGAGGGTCATCGATACCTGAAGGAGTACCCACCCCGCTGGCGGCCTGAGATTGCCATTTAGTGTAACCTTGCTTAACTGCGCTGAATTGGGTTTCAGGATCGTATTTTCGCGATATGTTCTGAACGTTTGAAAGCAAAATAGAAAAGCCGCTATCATCGTAGAAATGATTTTTTTTCTCGACCCGTATAACGTCATTTCCGGATACCTTTTCATACCCTAATCCCAAATTGAGAATAGGGTTTATCCCTTCCCACCAATCTTGCATGGACTGGAAGAATGGTTTTTGGCTCAATAAATACCCCCTAATGTGCAGCCCTTTCATGTTAGCCAATAACGAACCGCAACCCGTGGCGCCATAAGAGCGCGCTGTATAAGCATTACCTAAGTAGTCGGAATAGAATAAATCTGCCTGTCCAGCTATGCGGTCACATATAGCATAAGCCACGTCATGAGTTAGAAAGGCATCTGAATTTGTATCCGGAACAGTAGTTTCAAATTTTAAATCCATTGATGAATCTGGCCCATAAGCCTCAAGCCCTTCATAAAGGGTAAGAGTACCAATATTCCAATCAGAAATTGAATTAGTTGGATTATTAACCTTGGCAGTGATTACATTTTTATTTGTGACTAATGTTCCGCCCAAATTGCCGTTATTTGAAATATTCCACCAATTCCCCGCTTGTATGGCCTGGCCTGTTCCGGCCTCATTGTCAATTGTCGATGGAAAATTATTTACTGAAGCATCATAATATCCGCCCCAAGAAAGTTTTCCTAAATTTTGAGATTGTGAAACTGATGACTCTTGAGCCGTTGTCGCTCCTTGTCCTCCTCTTATTTGATCATAGCCCGAATCATGATCCCATCCACTATTTCCCCAAATGTATATATCTGCCAATAAAGCTGACACATGACCATAAATCCTTATAGCATCATTTTTTTTGCAAACTATTTCAGTTGTCAAAATTGAGTAATCAGTTATTGTAGTGCCTTGATTTGTGACAATAACTCCGTCATTTCTTAAAAATGAACCAGATACAGACCGAGTTGACTTATTAAATTTTATCGGGATTTCATTATTTTTTTGAATATAAATGTCCATTATGGAGCTTATATCAGCTGTTTTATCGTTTGTAGCGCAATCAAAATAGTTTATGCCTAATCCAACTGGCATGTTTGCGTCAGTGCTGGAGTCTCCCCAAGAAATACTAAATTTAATTTTATTTATTTTTAAAATCCCGTCAGTTTCGACATTAAAAAATGGTACAATTGATGCTAAATCAAAAAAACTAATTGGATATAGCGATGATTGATTTTTAATTTCTTGCAATCTTTGATCATCAAAAGCAAATGCAAAATAGGTAGGTGATGCTGATGCTGAAAAAGAATAAGGAATTACAGCATTATGTTTTCTATAGGCTAAATAGCTATTAATAATAACTTGACTCGGCAAAGGCAATGTAAATTTAGGTGCGGGGCTAACTGTATTGCCGTCTAAATCTGCAGTTGATCTTATATCAACCTGGGACTGATAGCGGTTAATAAACCGCGTCCAAAAGTCATTTTGTGTGAATACTACCTGCAAAAGATGTTGTTTTTCGAGCGTTTCAACAAACATTTCAACGGCAATTTGGCCGGAATACACCTCTACAAATACGCCTACTTCATCGTAATCTATTTCGACAAGGATATTAATGTCAGCATCAACACCGTAAAGCTTTTCAATATTTTTTAGCCAATCCCTGCCACCGTCTTCGCTTCCGTTTGATCCGTAAGTGTTGAATGATCCTTTGAACCACTCAATAAGAGAATGAAAATCCTGATGGCGGTCAAATCCTATGGTAGCTTCTACCCAGCCATCCGGCTCGGAAATGACATAAACACCTTCAATATCGTGCGAAAGTGTGAATCTTAGAATCATAACCACTTACCCATTGAAAGACCGCGAACCCGATGCATATATTTTCCTTTTTCACCCATGGCCACGTAAACCATGGCTCCTACTTTTGTGTAGTTAGGCTGATTGCCTTTTTTCAAAGCAGATTCAATATTTGAAAGTTTGCCTACTATGCGAGCATCATTGAAGCTTGCCTGATTCCTTATTTCTGAGGCGCTTAATCCGGCATTTGCAAGCATTTGAAGCGTTTCTTTAGCCGTGATTACTTCTGTTCCACGTGGAAGATCCATAACGGTAGCGCGCCCTGGGCTGATTTGTAATCCTCCATCTGGAGTACTGATGAGCTCGGGGCCTTTCTCACCAACAATTGCCAAGCCGCCAGGGTGATTATCTGTACCGACTTCGTATTTAGGTAATGGCTTTGATGCAATTGCGGCTATTTGGATTGCTGCAAGAGCTCCGTAAACTGCCGCAAGTATAGGGCCGCCATCTTTCAAACCTTGCAAAACTGCCAGGGATCCTTTTATAGCCGCCTCTATAATATCAGCATCGCGTTGTAATTTAGCTTGCTTGTTTTGCTCTTCGCGCTTCTTTTTTTCAAGGCCTGCAAGTTTCAAATCTAATTGAGCCTGTATTTGTGCCTTTGCCTCAGCATTACCGCCAGCTAAAAGTATCTCATTGTTTGCCTGATTTTTTAAAGCTGTTTCCTGAGCATCTATTTCGTTTAATCTTTCCTGAGTTATGTTTGAAAATATACTTACTAATCCAGTCTTATATTGAGAATAGAAATTTGAAACTTTTTGCAGTCCTTCAATTTCATCTTTTAGATATTCTTTTTTACGGTCAGCCAATAGTTTCTCCATTGTGCCGCGTTTATTATACCAATCTTCGTAAGCCTTACCGTAATCATTAAGCTCTTTCTCTTCAACATTATACGCGTTTGATGTGGCCGTTTGAATCTTATTAATGTCTTCAAGCGTCTGAAGTAATTGATCTTTTTCCCTTGCTGCTTTCTCCCTGTCTTTTTGCTCGTTTGCAATCTGATATTGAAGTTCTAATTCAATTCTTCTTCTAAGTGAGGCCAGAGCATCATCAGCTGCTTTTTTTCTTGCCTTTGCCTCTTCTTCAATTCTTTTCTTTTCATCGGCTGCTCTTTTTGCTTCAATCAATTCAATCTCTTGCTCTGCTTTTTTCTTTGAGTCAGTAAATTCTTTGAGTTGTTTTAGTTTTTCCTCATTCACTTGGTAAACCAATCTCATTGACGTAAGGCTTGCCAATAAATCAATTTTCATAACATCGCCAGCGGCTTCTATTGCTTTTTGTGATGTTGTTATTATTGCTTTTTGTTTTTCAAGTTCTATTTCATATGTTTTTTCACCTGTTATTTGCATGAGTTTTATTTCATGATCATAACGATCAGTTAAAGCCTCTTTCTCACGCGACAATCTTGCAAGCATATTTGTTGTCAACTTTTCAGCTTCAGATTCAAAGTATTTGAAAGCAATTACAGCCGTTGCTATTGCGGCTGATATTAAGAATACGGGATTAGTTAGTAATGCTTTACCCAGCCCACCAAGCGCCTGACCAAATGCACCAACTCCATTCGTTGCCTCTTTAAACGTCAAATCTTTTGCAGATTGAGCAATTCCATTTATTGCACTTGTAGCACCTTTAAAATCAAGTCCTTTCACCTTGTCTTGAAGAAGTGAAAATGAGCCTGAAAGATTTTCAATTGGCGTTCCAGAAACGGCCTTAACCGATGCTTTAGTATCATCAATCTTATCGCGTAATTGTCCAGCCTTCAATGCGGCATCTTTAAATTCTTTCGAGTCCTCCCCTAAAGTGTCAGCTATGTGAACGAGTTCATCATTTGCAGATTTTAATTCAAGCTTTAGCCTTCTCATTGCGCCCTCGTAGTTTCCTACATTGTCCTGATTTTGTCCTATTGAAGATTTTAGGGATTTGTATTGCGCATCCTGTTGTTGAATAACCTTTAAAAGGTCTTGACCTTCTTTCGAGTTGCGAGCCTCTTCGCTTGTTAGACTTGCATAGGCGGCCCGATTGGCATTCAATGCCGCACCAAGTTCTTTAATAGACGCATTCTGAGCGGTTACCGCCTTAGCGTCTTTATCACCTAACTCTGTCTTTAATTTCGTTTGCGCGGTTACTTCTTTGAGAACAGCTAAGTTCTTTTGATACTCGTCTGACTGTTTAGCCGTCTGAGTGGCTATTTGAGTCTGAACAGACGCGAGTAATTTTTGTTCCTGATTCAGAGCCTGAGTGCTTTCTTTAATTTTTGAGGTAGAGCCGTCACTATCCTCCACGGCTTTTTTGTAGCCCTTGCTTGTGTCAATGATTTGATTCAATGAGTCAAGAAGCTCTTTAAAAGAATCAGCAAGTTGTTTAGGCGCTTGTAACGCGCCATCATCAATTAGGTCTTTCCTTTCGATAACTGCCATTATGCTGATTGTTTATTCTTTTGATCAATTATCTTTTTGTACTCATTAAAACGACAAAGAGTAATATCATCAGGCACTGGAAATCCTAAAATAAAAGAAAGATTAGCCATAATCTCCTCAAATGATGCGCGCTTTGCTTCTCCTTTATCTTTCATCATTTCGTTAATCTCATTGGCTTTCATTTTTAACCTGGTAACAAAATTTTCTGCCTTCTTCAATGCCGCCTCAATGCTTTGCCGATACTTTATCTTGTTCGTTGTGTCGATTTTATAACCTCTGTTTCTGAGATCATCAATCAGATCGTTATCGACTATAAAAATCTCATCCGGTTCAACAAAACAAATACCTACTTCTAAATTCAACGCAATCAGTTTTAAGATTGACGCCTTAACGATGTTGGACTCAGCCAAAATATTAGCATAGCTTTTGGATAAATCCACATAATTAAAATAATCAAAGCCACCATTCGTTTCATAATTCTTGCGAACGAGTTTCTCCCATTCCTCCGCGCACGTTTTTTCGTCTGCCTCACCGATTGCTATTTTCTTTACGTCTTCCGTTTCAATGATCTCCAAATAAACTTTTAGCGGTATGGTTTCATATTTCCAAAAAACTGGCGAATGTTTCTTGTACGATCGGTTTAATTTCTTCCTGATACTTGCCCAAATATTCCTGATCCAGTCCAAATATTTCGCCATATTTTTCGGTTAGCATTTCTGTTTTTGAATCACTTGAATCGAACATAATCGGAAACCTGTCAGTCTTAGCATAAAACCCTCGATAAAAATCACCTGTCAGTTTAAGGTCAGTAACTCCAAGTGGATTCAATGATTGTTTAAACTCTGCATAGGCTGGATTACGATAAGCCTTCAATTTGTTCCCTTGCGCATCGCGGCCATGAAATAACTGTTCAGTGTTCAAGTCAATCGCCTGAGCATTAGTTTGATCAACAACTTTTAGCAATTCTGCATCCATGTTGACCGAATCAAGTTTCGATATGATCGCTTCCAGTTTGTTCATAGTAAAAGAAGGCCGCCACCATAGCGGCCTTCAAACCATAACCTTAAACTACCGTAATCTTTCCAGTGCTTTCATAACCTTCCACTGTCAAAGCAGAAGCAGCCACGAGATTAACAGTGTCACCAGGAGCGAACAAAGTTGCAGAGGCAAGAGAATATACCCCATCAGTTCCCTGAGTTACAGTGTGTGTAATTGCAGCACCTGAGCTGTCTCTGACATCAAAGTCACCCGATACCAGCCCGTCAACGCTTGTTCCATCGCATGAAACTTTCACAGTCACTTTTATAAGTGAAGTAGTAGAGCTTCCAACTTGAGCAAGGTCAACATCAGTCAACGGAATCAAGCTTGTGAAGAATGAACTTGCGTTAATCAGATAGCCGTTGTTATCGATTTCTGTATTATCAGAAAGTACAAGGTAAACAGGAGTCTTTGAGGAAACTTTACCGTCATTGAACATCAATTTTTCAACGTTCAAAAGTTCAACATCGAACCCGCAAAAGTCTCCATCCGAATTGATGCTTCCGAAAATCTGATTTTGATTATCAACGATAAACACTCTTTGGTTTGAATTACCTGAGTGCGTAAACATTGCCTTATGAAGACAAAGGCTGCCCACTATAGAGATTTCAAACTTGTAGCGCCCATCGCGAACCTTCTGTGAACTCAATGCGCTTTCTTCGTAAACCGCTTTCTCTGATGAATCTTTCACATCAAAGAATTTAGGCCACAAGTAAATCCGTGAAGATTTAGAGGCCAATAAAGCATCTTGCCACGCTGTTGCACTTGCGGCCTCGGTTAATGTAAGGCTGAAGTTTCTGGGAGTGGTAATGATGTACCTCGGCATTGCAGGCAGAGTATTGCAACTCCCCGGCCCGAGGTTTTTTGGTGAAACTAAGCAATCTATTGCCATGTCTTTTTAATTTTTTGGTTAACAATTAGTATCAATTCTGCTTAACCTCAAGTCTATTATTTCAATCGCGTCAGTTGGATCGTTAAAGATGTTAGCTATGTTGGCTTTATCAGTAGGAGTTCCCCAAAATGGCCGATCTACTTTCGTATGTGGCGGCACGTTTTGAGGCAATGAGCTATCCCACTGAAACAATCCTGCGTTTCCTAACTGAGTCAGAAACTTTTCATACAGAGGATAAAGGATTGGTTTAAATGTTTTCACATACCTTTCATCTGCTGTAAGATTAGGATCAGACCAAGTAGCGATTACTAAATTCAATTTGAAGTCAACCACATTACCGCGAACAGTCTCGATTGTGTCAAGTTTAAGAGCGATAAGTGGAAATTTTTTCTTTTTTTGTTTGTTGTCTATGTCCTTTGCGGTTAGCCTGTTTGAAATCTCCTGACGGTGACCGTACATGTAATAAGGTGCTCCATTAACATCATCGTCATTGTAATCCAAGAATTGACCGCCTATCCACTTACCTTGTGAGTTTGTGGTTCCGGTTCGTATGCTTTGAACTACTTTTCCAATATCATCAACGATGTAGATCATATCCCGAAGACATTGGTTTTTCCAGGGTAATTGAACGAATAGGCCAAGTATGCGCGGAAGGAAGTAAATCCAGGCACGCCAACCGTCAAATCATTCCAAGTTGTATCGTTAATGTACAGATACCCAAAGATTGAGTTTTCAAGCTCAGGCCAAACCAAATAATTAGGATCAACCACGTTCGGGAAGTCACCAGCACATAACCGGCAATACTTATTCCAAGCGCGCGCGATACGTTGGGAGGGGCTTACTGTTGTGGAGTTCTCATTTGCAAGTACCGTTACACCAAATTGCGCCTGATTGTCGTATGTGTATTTTGTCCACAAAGAATAAATCAAAGGCACAACCAGACGTTTCATGCCATACCATTTTTGAGGCCGGCCATAGTACAAATAAGTATCCCCCCACGTAAGCCTTACCCATCGGTTTGAGGGTTGCTTTGTCCAAAATGCCGCATCGGTTGGTAATTGTGTGCCGTCTGTGTCTTGAATGCAGAGGTAATAATCCGCCACATTATCTATTACATAAACGGCATACCCTCCAACGTTGTAAACGGTTCCTGACTGGAATAAATCCAATCCACTTGGCAAAGCATTCACCCCTGAGGCAAAGGCATCATAGAAAAGATTGCCGAGGGTTTTGCGTAGCTCCTCCTCTTCGTGATAACTTACGAAATCATCGAAAACCCCATTACTGAGTTTATCTAACCCAGTGATGTTGTAAGGTAAGCGGTCAAAATCCTCGGCTTTTACAAACATATCAATAAGCTAAGAGCCACGCTTTGAAATATCCGGCCATCGTTCCAGTTCCAGCCCAAGTGATTTTTAGGTATTTCACCGGGTGATCTTTCAGGAACCAAGCTTTAATCTGAGGGCTTGCGTACGTGCCAGCATCCGTCACCGTGTAAGTGGTGATCGTAGGGGTGCTGGTTGCATCAGTCAAAGCGAAGTAATTGGTACCGTCATTCGATCCGTAAATCGTAACCGTTCCGCCAAGCGTTCCACTTGTTTTAACAAAATTGGCCTGAACAGAAAAAGGCTGCTTAGAAGATAAGGCATACACAACCGATCCGGAACCTGTATTGGTCACGATAGCCGAGTCAACACCTGCAGCAGTCTTCATTTTCACATTTGCGATCTGTGCATTTACATTAAATGCCGCGAACGCCAGAAAAAGGATAATCAGATTTTTCATGTTATTTTTCTCCTTTCAAAATTAAACTTTAGTCATGTTACCAACAGCGGCAGCGATTCCAGCGCAAGCAAGGAAGCCATCAGCATCCACGTTGCGGATCAACAATGTCTCGCGCTTTTCAGCAAGCAAGGTCATTGCATTCTTCACGAACTGATCGTTGATATATCCCATTTCAAGGGTAACACCTTCAAGATCGTAAATCGTACCATAGCGAGTATCGCCTACTAACAGAGTATCAGCGGTTACGATTGAAGATTCGATGATTGACATACCGTAAAGTTCAGCCATGTCAGCAGGGAACAAGTAACGACCGAAAGAATCCTTTTGCAACCTTAATGCAAGGATGTCAGCAGGGTTCATAACCACCACGTTTGGATCGTACTTAGATTGCTTACCACGGCTTCCATCAGCGTTAACAGCATTCATGATGCTCACTTTCATGCTTGCAATCAAGTCGAAGATGTTGGCATTTGCAATTTTGGTTGCGGTTGTGCCGTCAAATGCTCCGTTTGTCAGAGCGGTAGTGTAAACACCTGAAATCTCAGGTGAAACGCCACTTCCTCCCCACAAAAGCGCATCTTCTTTGATGGCCAAGTTCAGATTCAACAGGCGGTTAACCTCTTCTTGAATGAAATAAACATCTGACCAAGCTTCCTTCGTCACAGGGATAGAATCTGCGATTTTCTCAACTTTCACCAGGCGTTCAATCCAGGTGATTGCAGATTCCGGCTTAGTTGCAGCTTCGGCAACTGCAGCAGCGGCACGTGTAACGGTAGCCTGATCGTAGAAACGGATTACACCGTTTGAAGATGAATCAACGCCTGCATGACGAAACAGATTCGCCATTTTCAAGCCGCGATAAGCCAATTGGCCAACGTCTACAAGGCGCATCGCCATCGTAGTGCTTCCCACTGTTGAGCGAGTTACCTGTGTTTTGTTTACTACCATCGAAGGAATTTCGATTTTGAACGCTCCGCGCGCTCCTTCTTTTGCGATAGCTTTGATTTTGTCAGCATGTTTCTCAACGATGCTTTCAACGGTTTCGGCTTTTTGTTCTTGCTCACTTGAGAGTTTACGGAGAGCTTCACCTTGCTTTTGGATTGCTTCCTCCAGGTTCTTTACCGTGTCGGCTTTCAATCCTTGTTCCTCACAGATAGATTTGAATTTCTTCATTTGATCTTCTGCGAATTGCTTGTCTACGAGTGCTGCAGCAATGGCCGACTTTACTTCTGTTGAAATAGCCGCCTTGTTTTTCTCTGCAACCTCGCCCAAGAGTTTTTGAATTTCTTGTTCGTTCATTTTGATTTTGATTTTTGGTTAAACTTTATAATACTTCTCAACCAATGATTTTACATCGAGTGGTTTTGGCGGCTCGCTGTGGCTTTTTTCTTGAGTGTCTTTCAACGGCTCAAATTTCTGTCCAAGTGTTGGTGTGAGTTCGTTACTTCCTAAGAGCACACATGACCCCTCGGCTAATTTGGCTTCGTACACAACGAAGTAATAGCCTTGATCAATAGCATCCGACTTGTTACCAATTGAATCAATAGTCGACTGCCATACTTTGTACTCGTCTTCATAATCAGGGTCATTGATAGCCATATCCAGCTTCACATATTGCATCCCTACCGAATGCTGATCAATTCTACCATTCAAATAGTCTTTGTAAACCTGTTTGTTTAAGTCTTTCATGATTTCAGACTCGCACAGCAGGCACATTGTATTTCCTGGTTCATCAACTCCGAGGTCTGACCATGGCACAGCTTTCTCTTGCCATGAAATAGGCATCCCTACCCGAGCGTCAAGCTGGAAAATATGATCGTGAAGGTGTGGTATTTTGTTACCACGATCTTTGATAGACTTTGCAAACAGATTGTTTTGATGGACATCATCATGAGAATCAAGCCAGTTGTAAGTGTTCATTACAATAGTTCTCTTCAATGTCCCTGTTTGTTCGTCATTCTCAAACAAATAGTCTTTAGTCGCCCGATTGGCTTTCTTTGCCATGGTGATCGTAACTGCATCAGCATGCTTTGTTACTGACTTTTTCATGTCAATGATGGCTGACTTATTCGCTTTGATGTAGCAGAATAGCTCTTTGCCTTTCATACCGGACGGCCAGATAGTTTTCATTTCATTACCGTTTGTTTGTTGCTCAACTGTGCTGCCTTGTTCATAGCCACATGATCGAGATACTTTTCCCGATCCAGTTTCAAATCTTCGCCCGCTTTTTTCAGGGCTGCATTGATTTGTTTTTTGTTTGGTTCTTTGCCTATTAGTTCTGAAAATGTTCTCATTTGTTTCCGACCGCAAGGCCGAGTTTATTAAGTTCGTTTTGATACTCAGGAATGTCAATTGCCCCATCAGCCAAAGCCTTTGAAAGAGCATTTACTAATGCGGCCAAAGCGCTTGCATTAAGTTCTACATCTTCTTGATAGACTGCCAAATGTGAATAATCAAGCGTTAGAATTACTTCTCCATTTGGATAAAAGAAAGATTGCAGCGCCCCTATCCATTCGTTAGCCTCTGGTAGTATAGTTGAATCATACATCCGTTTGTAGGCTTCGTTCTGATTGTCGAAAGTGGTTCCTTTCTCGTTTGCGAAAAGCTCTTGCGGTGTGCCGTATGAATCACACATCTTGAAGAAGTCCTCTCTGGTTTCTTGGAATAGCCCGAGCTTGTCAGGCGCTACACTGATTTGTTGGTAGCGTACTTTTCCGTTAGCTATGATTAAAGACTTTTGTCCCTGTAGGCCTCCATAATTGTTCTCGTACTGCTTATAAAGCTCTTCTCGCTCTTCGCCTGTCATGGGGATTTGGCCGGCAACATCAGAACCTTCGTTTGAAAGAATGCCTAAGGCCCCACGATTGGCCAGAATTACTCCCCTGGTTTCATAAGCCATCCGAATATTATTGATTGGAGCTGTTAAAGCCTTCATCTTTGATTCACCTTTCAAAAAGTCTTTTTTGAGCGGGTCTTTAATCGAAACTCGGTTATCGTTCAGGTGAATGATAAAATCGTTGTCAAGTGTTTGAGTTTGATTATTTCCGAGGTCGTATATGTACTTTATTCCGTCAGGTTGTTGATTTCTATCCTCTTCGAAAAACGGGACTGTTTGAGTGTATTCACAATCCATCAGGTTAGGGGGCAGGCTTGTGATGGCTTTAACTCCCTTTATGAAATTTCCTAACTTCTTTGTTCCAGTGCCTGCATTGATGTACAAATACTCATTACCAAATATTTCATGAAAGCATTTAGTTTGCTTCATGAACTCCTTTTCGGCCTGAAAAAATGTAGGGCGTTTGAGTAAATTAACTACTGGATCTGTTTCGGTAACCTCGGTCAATCCAGAAGCTGAAGCTTTGAAAGCCCTTACCTTTCCATTAGAAAAGCAATTCGCCTTCATGTTAATGATGGCGTTTAACTCGGGTATTTCTTCAAATGCTTTTAGGTAGTCAAGGCCGCGATATGTGTAAGCATCACCATTAATGGGATAAAACCAGACACCGCCAACCTGGCGAATGCCACGAAACCAATTGGTAATTAGACGGACTGTCCAGTTTGATAGTATGTTTCCCAAATTGGATTTTTTTGTAACCGTTTATGCGGTTATGCAAATGTAATTCAATTTGGGAATAGTGCAATAAGTTGGGAGTTATTAATTTATATGGGAAATAAAAAATGTACTCCGCCTGACTGCTTTTTCTATACCTAAACAAATGAAAGTTTAGTAAAAGGTAATTAAATTCTGAAATCTCCCACAACAGCATAACCGGAAGCTGACCAGCAATCATCGTATTTATCGATTGTCTCAGAAAGTTGAATACCATCCACTACTCTATAAGAAAAGTTTTCCTGCTCTCGTTTAAAATCTAAATCTTGAACTATGTGAATATTGAATTTCTTCAATGTAGTAATCCAATATTCGCGTGATCCTGGGAATTTCTTGGTTAAAAATGCCCTAATTCCGGCCCTTCTCATGTCAGATACCCAGCCTATTCCGGTGTTGGTATTATCCATGTTGGTATCACACCAGATATGACTTTCAATTTTGATAGACTTAACGGCTTCAATTACACTGCTTGAGTTTTCACAAGGTGAGTAAAATAGCTTTTTAAGGTACAAATCGGGCTTTGGATTGTTCATTTTTAGCCCAGCTTTGACTATCACAGTCGGGTGAGCTGTTCCAAAATCAAGCCCATAAGCAACTTTTTCAACGTCATCGGGGAATTTATTAACGAATTTAACTATAGGGAATACTAATCCTTCTCGATTGGCCCTTTTGCCTTGACCGTATACTGCCCACCGGTATTTATCCGCAGTGCCATTGGCTACATTTTCGGGTATATCTGGGTTGTAGCTTTCAATTTCTTTTACGATAGACTTAGGAAGGTGGCGGTTGTTTTTGTATGTGGAATGTGTAAAGATAGTATCATCTCGCTTTTCATAGTTAAAAAACCAGTGATCAGTATATTTTGGGTTCCAATCGGCTATAATCAATTTCTCACATCTCATGATCCAGTTTTTTACCCGATCTTGGTCATAACCGGAAAGAATCTCGTTAAAGAAAATTATGTCTGAGCCGGTGGCCTCTTTTATTTCCTTGGCGTTGTCATCAAGACCCCGGAACTTAATTAACTGACCGAATAGATTGTAATTTGGCTTGCCTTGGTTGTCAGTGTAGCACTTTTGATCCCATATCCCTATCTCGAGTAGGCAATTTTGAAAGTCTTTTAAAAGGTATTCTTTGCAATTTACAAGGGTATCTCGGAAAAAGTAGATGTCAAGCGTTTTATCTCGATTGTGATCGCAAAGCCAAATAATTAAATGGATTGCGTCCCATGTTTTGCTTGATCGACTTCCGCCTTCATTGCCTATTATTAATTTTGACCCTTCCGGTTTTTCCTGAACCATTCGAGCCATTTTAAAGAAAAGCTCATTAGGTTCAAATTTCATTTTAATTCTCCGCTTATAACTTGCCCGTCAACCATCGCGGTAATAACGGGAGCTATTTCTTTTCCATTGCTCGTTATATCGGCCTGTTCTTTCAATCCAAGATCTCGGGCTATGATGTTGGCGTTAAACGCCCCTACGCTGGCCCCCTCGAACTTTTGAGTGTAGATAATATTCTCAATAGCCTGTATGATTGGCGAAAAACCATCATGGTTTGCAGCCCTAAATTGATTCCAAAAAGTGCGATCTACTCCTAAATAAAGGCATAATCCGCTAATTGTGTATGGCGTATCAGACTCCCTTTCGACTTCCAAAGCATCTTTACCTACCCAATCCTTTTTCTTCCATTTCCTTTTATCTGTGTGTTCAAAATATTCAACCGCTGCATCCCATAATAGATCGGGGGTAGCAAATAGCTTATCACGGCCATGCTTTGCCCTTAATCTCCACCATTGATTCCCTTGAAAGGCCTTACTTACTGCTTCGCGCGTCTGTGGAGGGATTATCTTTTTAGGCTTTATGGGTTTCTTTTTGGGCATTTTTATGCGAAATAAAATCTAACTGTAAATAAATTATCGATAAAATCGTCATCAATCCAACCTAATTCAGTTTTAACAACATCACCAATAAGCCGGAGTAGCCGGGCAAGTTTGTTTAGGGTTACGTGTTCTTTCTGCCAACTGGCAACCGCAAATACTACATGTCATAGTACCTGGATGAAACTGGCCGCATTCATTTTTTCTGCAAATCTTAAGTCTAAGCTCTACTAAAGCCTGATTGGAGCTTTTTAGGAGCGAATTGAATTTAATGGCTAATTCCTGATCCATTATAATATATTCTGGTTAATCAAATTCACCTTCCATTTGCAATCTTTATATCCTATCATTTTCATATTCCTGAAAGAGCGCAGGCTATCGCGTTGAAATATCGAGTATAAAAGATACAAGATTGTATGGTTTTTCTTTAACCTCACAATGTAAAATTAGTCATTTTTTAATTCTAATTCCTTACCTGTCAAAGCGAAGTAATTATACATATTTGTATCTCTTGTTTGATAAAATTTCAGATATAGTTCCTTTAGTTGTTTTCATTAATTCAGCAATTTTATATTGAAGCATACCTGATTTTTTTAATTTTTTAATTTGTTCTATTTGCTCCTTAGAAAACTTGCCATTCCATAATTTATTACCGTTTGCTTTTAAACCATTTTTATGAGCATGTATTTGATTTTCTGAGTTAGTTACCCATTCCAAATTATTTATGTGATTGTTGGATTTATTGCCGTCCTTGTGATTAACTTGTATTGATTTATTTTATCAAATAAGTTTCTGCTACAATCCTGTGGCACAATTTCTGAATCTGGCGACCATTAATTGTAAGAGTTACTTTTAAATAACCATTAAATTTTTCCATCTACAGAAACCAAATATTTTGTATCTAAATACCCGCTTCATATTAATTCTTTTTGTTCAATACAAAAATATATGTTTTTGAAGCGAATGTACAAATTTTAAATAAATTTTAGTCCCATTAAACCATACAAAAGTATCCATATATGTCATGCGATAGCCATTCTATTTGCCCAAATTTAAAAAGCCCATTCTTCGGTGAGGGGAATTGGTTTAAATTTATCATTAAAAAAAATCGAGCATCCTACCATTAACAAATACTATTTCTTCACCATCGTATATTTAAATTCCCAATCCTTAATTCAGATGCTTGCATTCTTAATCAGTTTTTACAGTTTAATCCAAAAATTCGCGCAATATTTTGCCTTTAAATTCAGACGCAAATGCATTCACCTTTTGTTCAAAAATTATCTACAAACTCATCGCTTTTTCTACAAGTCTTGGTAAGTATAGCACAGTCTTATCAAAGAAACTAATAGCTGATATTTTTACATACGTTTTATTACCCGTCAATATTCTTGCCTCCTCCTCGCTCGTGGCTATCACTGTCTGGCCGCTGGTGAAGCAAATTGAATAAATCATGCTACTCTTTCAATATAAATTTTTTCTTCCTCCTCAACAATTTTAAAATCTTTTTGTTTGTTGCGCCCTTTGAACGCATAAAGATATTGGTCTTTGAATCGTTCAATTCTTTTAGGCAACCTTAATTTTTCGCCAATTTGGAGGCTTTCTATATCGTATAGTGGCTTTCTTCCCTTCATGGGTGTAAATATATAATAAAATAATTATAAAAGAAATAGGGGGATTACTTGCACACTAAAAAAATTAGGTGTTACTTTGATTCATGATCGGCACGGTAGCTGATCGGAAACTTAAAAACTAATAAAATTGAACTGGATTAAAGTAGAAACTGAGTATCCCAAAATCAATATAAAAGATGAATGGGATAAAGAACACCAAATATCTGAACAACTACTTTGTTATTCTCCTCAATTCGGGATACGATTTGGAAGATATTATTATGAAGCAGATATATGGGTTTTAGACGGGTGCGCTTCTTCAAATGGGATAAATGTGACCCATTGGCAGTATTTAAGTAAACCACAAGAAAACAAATGATTATGACATACCCCGAAACAAAAGACCGCCTGCTAATGACCGCTTGGCTGAATGAGACGGAAAGCATGAAAGTGTGGCTTCATTACGAGGTGAATTCATGCGGTTACTTACACATAATTAACGTAGACACGGAGGGGCACACCTTTCAATACCTTCAGGATGACGTTAAGGAGGCGATAAAAGAGATTAAGCACGACATCGTTTATTGGTCTTACGACTGGGACGAAGCTGTAAAGAATGCCTTACAGGAAGTGCAGAAAGGAACTAAGAAAGTAGATGCTTTCATTCAGCAGGCGCGCGAGTCGGCCATGAGGTGCGACAAACTATTGAATCTATTCCAATTCCCCGAAACGGAAATTTTGAATAAACAAGTTGAAGCATGACCCAAAAAGAAAAAATACTTCTGATTAAAAAAATGATCAAAAAAATTCAGGGTGAAGAGGCTTCTGGATTTTGTGGTTCATTTCAATTAGCTTCAAAAAGGTATGATATTAAAGGCTATGATATAAAAAAAGAAATGCTGAAAACTCTGCCTGAGTTAAAGAAATACGAACCAAAATATAAATGTGTTTGGTGGTTTCCTCCATTCGACTCAAAAACCCGAATCAACATTCTAAAAGAAATTTTAAATAAATTGAAAAATGCAAACTCCTAATCTACCCAAAGTAACAGAACCTATAAAGCTACCCACATTGGTTGAGTTGTTTGATGACAGCATCGAACTGGCTGCTAAGAGCGAGGGTTTAAATGCCATATTAAACGCTTCGCCTCCTGAGAAATGGATTAAAACCCATCCGTTTATTTCAGATCATAAATATTTGCCTATTGATAAAGTAGAATTTCTTCTAAGAAAGATTTTCAAGCATTATCGGATTGAAGTATTGAGGGAGGGAGTTGCCTTCAACGGGGTATTTTGTGTTGTTCGGGTTCATTATTTCAACCCTGCCACTGAGGAAATGGATTTCCATGACGGGATAGGCGCTTGCCAGCTTCAGACTAAAAAAGGCACAAGTCCGGCTGATCTTTTGAACATAAACAACGGGGCCATATCAATGGCCTTTCCTATCGCTAAGACTTTAGCAGTGAAGGACGCTTGCGATCATTTTGGAAATGTATTTGGTGCTAACCTTAACAGAAAAGACACAATTCCATTCACTGCCGATGAGACAATTATAAAATCAAACCGCGAAAAACTCAATGGTAAAAAAGATTGAACGTCATATCCTTGAGTCTAAATTAGACTGGAAGGGTGTAAGAAAAGGATTATTCACAGCTTCTCGGATTAGTGATATATTGGCCGATGGACGAGTATTAATGAACGAAACAGAATTAGCTGAATACAAAAAAGCAAATCCTAAAAGTACGGCTAAGTACAAAGAGGATGAAACCGTATTGAGTGAAGGCGCTATTACTTACATCCTTGAAATCATTCAAGGCCTTGAGGGAGCAGAGAAGCCGCAATACTACAATCAGGCCATGCAATGGGGAACAGACACCGAGCCTGATGCCGTTCAAAGATATTGCGAAATGTATGGCCATGACCTTCTTTCAGATGATGTGATTTACACAAGTATCGGAGGAGTTGTGTTTTTTGTCGGGGATAACATTTTAGGATGCACACCTGATTTAATATTGCCAGATAGAGTAGTTCAAGTGAAATGCCCTGATTCAAATACGCATCTATATTACAAACTTCATGTCAATGAGTTAAATTTCAAATCAGAGCTGCCAAATTACTACGCCCAGGTTCAACTCGAAATGATGTTGACTGAAAGAAAAATTTGTGATTTCTTTTCTTTTGATCCGAGATTTTCAAGGCAATCACTTCAAACTCTTACGATTACAATTCAGGCTGATGAAAACTTTCAAAACAAAATTTACAGGAAAGCTGTACTTTGTGAGGCTAAAAAGCAGGAATACATTAAACTAATTGAATCGTTATGACAACAATTTACACCTCGCACTTTAACAGGTATTCGCGCATTTCAGAATGCTTTATCTATAACTCATGGGAACATCAATCAATCATTTACTTTAACTGCTTAAACTAATGGCACAAATTATCAGCGCATCAATTGATTTGAACAAGATCGACAAATCAAAAATCAAACCCGGGAAAGACGGGGCTAAGTATTACAACATTCAAATTATCGTAAATGACGAGCCAAACAAGTACGGTCAAGATGTTTCAATTTCTGAGAATCAAACCAAAGAACAACGTGATGTCGGGGAAAAGAAAAAATACATAGGCAACGGCAAGACTGTTTGGAAATCACAAGCAAGTATCAATCAATCTGCTAATGCGTCAGAGCATAATGATGTGGTTGGATCAGATTCATTACCATTTTAAAAATGAAAAAAGAAGAATCATTACAAATTGCAGTTAGCAACTATTTGCGCCTGCAATATCCAAACGTAATCTTTACAGCTGAAAGCTCAGGATTGAAATTGACAATTGGACAAGCCGTAAAAGCTAAGAAACTTCGTTCATCGCGCGGACTGCCAGATATGATTATCCTTGAGCCGCGTGGTAATTACAAAGGATTATGTATTGAACTTAAAACCGTTTCTCCTTATCGTAAGGACGGCAAGTTAAAGACAGATCAGCATTTGCAGGAGCAGGAAGAATTGCTTACTCGCCTTAATGCAAAAGGATATGGTGCATTATTTGCCACAGGGTTTGACAAGGCAAAAACAATCATTGACGAATATATGAAACTCGATTAACCAGCGGCAATTTTTAACAGTGGGGGTTATTTAGGGTTTCTCCCACTGTGCCGCTAAAACTAAAAACAATTATGAGCAAAGTAATCACATTCAGTAGAACGTTTCCAAGTTATCATCCGCGAAAAGGTGAGCCAACTTATTTTGTAGAGAAGATTTGGGAATCGCTCATCCAGTTAGAAGAAATCTCTTTGAGCCGTTGTTGTGAATTGAGCCGCGAAACTGGAATAGGAAATTACACAATGAACAGTATTCGAAAAATAAATTTTGATCCAAAACATCATACCATCCGCGCAGGCCATCGCTTCAAAGTAGGCGATTGGTTTAGCCCTCGCGTTTGGTCAGGCAAGCCTTACAACTCAAAGCAAATAATTATCGCACCTGATATTCAGGTGAAGAAGGTTTGGAATTTTGAAGTCAAAGATCATAACATTTTTTTAGACGGAAAGGAAATGGCGGCTGACCTTGTTGGAATATGCGCTAGGAATGATGGGCTGAGTTTTACTGATATGATGCACTGGTTTAAGTTTCCGCAGGAAAGTAAAAACCAAATAATTTGTTGGAATAAAAACATTGAATACAAATGACACAAAACGAACAAATCATTAAATGGCTAATGGCTCCAGGTAGGAGCATAACGCCAATGCAAGCCTTACGCAAGTTTAACTGCTGGAGCTTAAGCTCACGCGCAAGCGACATCAAGCGCAAGGGTTACCCGATCAAATCGGAACTTGTAAAGGACAAGAAAACAGGTAAGACTTACGCTAAATATTTTTTCCAATGAGCAAAACATCCTCAAACAATTACGATCGCAGTAGAGTCCACAACTACGTGATCGAAGGCTGCAAACTATATGGCGGCAATGAATGGACTACTTCAAAAATCAAACGCGCTCCTGACCGCAGGAAAGACGGACAGTTGATTGAGTCGGGTAAGGTGTTGGATGTGAAAGTTTTTACCCATAACTTATGAACGATATAAAGAAAATGTATTTTACCGTGTCTGAAGTTTCTGAAGTGATAAACGAAGATTATTCAACCGTTCGCACATGGGTTAAAAAGTTTTCAATCACACCTGAAAAAATACATTTAGGGAAAATAGGTCACCCTGTTTTTTCTCGCGAGCAGGTCGCTTTATTCCATCATATTAAAAGATTAAGGCGTGAAGAAAAATACACTATTGAAGGAGCTAAACAGAAACTAAGAGAAGCAAAATTGATATGAAAATTAAATTTCGACAACCAATCCGAACGAAATCATTACAATTTATTGAATGGTTTTATTGGGGATATATTGATGGTGAATGGATTCAACCTGCTATACATCTAAAGGGAATTGATACACGAACAGAATCCCAACAATTCACAGGACTCCATGATAAGAACGGAAAAGAGATCTATGAGGGGGATCATTTACTTGATTTAGACGGTAATTTTATATATAAAAATGTTACCATTGGAGAATGTAATTTAGGTAAAGATGATTGGGGTGTTAATTATCGTTCTATTTGCGTACATGCTAGTTATTCAGATGGATCAGGAGTTGTTGCGTTATGTGAAATTGATGAAGATAGTTATGCTGAATCAACTTTACACATGCAAGTAATAACCGAAAAAACCAAGATACTATGAAACTATCAGACCTAAAACGCGCCCGTGAACAGCGTCCAACTGAACACACTGAGACAGAAAGCAAGTGGGAAGTTGTGGAGTATTTTTTCCTTGCGATAATATTTTTAACAGGCCTTTCTGTAATCGTTACTTACCTCGCTAAAGTAGCAATGGAAGAACGATATGAGATATTAGCCGGTCTGATTCTTATAATCGGATCAGTATTTTTTGTGGCAATTAAAAAGATTCGGCAATGACCAAACGCCTTAAGCTGATTTGCAAACTCATAAAGCACAATCAGAAAGAGATTTGCAACTGGCCTGACCTATCAGCGAACAAACTCGAATTAAAAGTAAAGGCAATAGAGAAACTTCAACGAAGGGCTTTTAAAACCACAATAAAATGACGACAACTATACGAATAAGAAACGAACATTTTGTGTTTGGAGCTAAAAGACGGCCAATCAAATCTATACCTTACGAGCGAATAGACGAGAACAATACCCGCATAGGATCTAAGTGGTTTAAAATGACGCGCAAGGTAAGCTGGACTAATGGCGTGATGACAATCATTGAAGGCGTGACTATCTGCGAAGGCAAGGTAAAAAGGTTCATTGCCAACAGTTGGTATGACGAGGATAAAATGAAGGAATTAGCTATTGACTTTTAAGTAACTTTTTGTAGTTTTGTAAACGGAAATAACAATCGCTTGGTGGAGCGAATCCAAAAACATTAATAGCCTTTGATTCCCGAGTAGTGCCACCACACGAAAGGGGATCAAAGGCATTTTTATTTTATGGAAGTAGTTAAAACTATGATCAAGTGGAAACAAATTCCTAATTTCCCTGAATGGAAAGTTGCAAATAATGAAAGGTTTTGACATCCACCATATAGATGGTAATTATCTGAATAATCATATCGATAATCTAATTCAATTATCAAGGAAAGATCATGCCTTAGTTCATAAAAAAATGAAACATGCCAGTTAGAATGCTAAAAGATTGGACGGCATCTGAAAGAGTCGACCTACTTTCACCACAAGCAGAGGTTTTTTTTGTTCGTTTGATAATGAAGGCTGATGATCATGGATGTTTCCATGGTAATCCAAAACTTTTAAACTCTTTGCTATTTCCATTGAAGGAATATTTATTTTCGGATGTTTTGACTTGGAGAACTGAATGCCAAAAGGCTGGAATAATCAAAGTTTACACGCATGAAGGCCAAAATTACATTCAAATAATGAATTTTGGGCAAAGGCTGCGTACAATGAATAGCAAGTTCCCGCAACCTGCTGACAATTGTCAGACAAATGACAGCAAAGCGCCGCCTGAAGAGAAGAGAAGAGAAGAGGAAGTAGAAGAGGAAGAGAACTTGAAGGAAAAAAAAGTTTTTACCGATACAGTAGATGCAACTTTAACAGAATGGGAAATTTGGGGCGCAAAAATTGTAAATCAGGAAGATCAATACTGGGAACAAATGAAAGGCCGAAAAATTTCACAAGAAGAAATGGATTCTTTCCTATCTGTGGCCACTCGGAACGATTGGAAGATGGAAACACAACAACAATTTAGAACAGCTTTAAAAGGCTTTAAAACAAATAATAACCATGAACCTAATAAAACAACATCTGGATCAACTCGCCCCCAGCACTTCGAAGGAAAGCAATATAACACCCAACTATGAACACCTTCCAGAACTTACTTTTGAAGAAGCCGAGGCGGCCATCTTGGAAGGCAGGCTTAAAAAGGATCGAGAATTACGAATAGCGGCCTATGCAGCCAAGATCAGAGAGCAGCCGGTAGTTTATACCCCTTCGGCTAAAGATTGGTTTAATGCCCTTTTAAATACGAAATCCAAGAGCGGAGAAAATTATCAGGTAACAGAGGAAAATAGCCATGTGGTAAAGCAGCTTTGCCTATACTTCGCCAATGATTCACGGTTCGAAGGCAATCTGAACAAGGGAATACTTTTGATGGGGAAGCCAGGAACCGGAAAAACACACCTGATGAACTTTTTTTCCAGTAATCCACGGATGAGCTACAACATACCAACCTGTAAGCATATAGCAGAACAATACCGCACGGGATGGAAAAATAACGATATGGATACAATCGAGTATTATTCTAGCCCTCAAAAGGCTTATCATAACAATCGTTATAATCAGTCAGAGTTCGGCATTTGTTTCGGAGATCTCGGGGCCGAAACGGAAGCGAACAACTACGGCAACAAGAAGAACGTGATTGAGGAAATTGTTTTTACCCGCTACGAGAAAGGGTTAAAGTTTATTTCGAATCACTTCACTACAAATCTGGACGGTGAAGATATTGGCAAGATTTACGGGGACAGGATGAAAGATAGATTGCGCGAAATGTGCAATGTGTTGTTGCTTAATTGTAAAAGTTGGAGATAATGAAAGGGACATTTCCACCAATGTGGAGCGGTTGGCGTTCGGGCGATAAACAGATGAAAGAAGTTAGAAGCACAAGAAAAAATAAAAAATTTTAGCGCAGATTTTGAAACACTAAATTATAACAACATGAAAACAGTAACATCAAAAAGCTACACTCTTAAAAATCCATGAAAAGCATCCCACGCCTGACGCCAATACCCTATTATGGGGCGTGGCGCGTGCGCGGTGGGTGCGACAACTCAATGCAGCGACATGTACCATAGAACTAAACAAAATAATTTAAACTTTTAGCGATGGATTTAGAATGCCCCTACTGTGAACAAGAACTTGAAATAAACCATGATGATTGTTTTGGTTATCAAGAAGGTGTAAAGCACCAAATGGAATGCCCACATTGTGAAAAGAAATTTGTTTTTAAAACATCTATCTCTTTTTACTATGAGCCTGAAAAAGCTGATTGCCTAAATGGGATAAATCATGATTGGCAAATTACAAGAACATCACCGAAAGAATTTTCTCAAATGTGTTGTTCTATGTGTGATGAAAAAAGAGAATTGACCCAAGAAGAAAGACTTAGATTTAATATTGGTAGTAAAGAAGAATTTTGGGAATCACTCAATAGCGGGTCGGCAAAATTGTCCCGCAATAATTAATGAATATATGAAATACTTCATCGAGCATGCCGAAACTAGACTTTGGTTTTATCCTCAGTCAGTTCCAAAATATGTAAACACATTTAATGGAGTTCGCATTAAATGCGGATCAACATTTAAAGAAGGGTGGACAAATGATCCAAATAGATTTGGCGTTCAACATAATTCAAAAGAAGAAGCTGAAAAATGGATGAAATTTTATAAAATTGAAAATGCAATTATCACGGAACATGAATTTGTATTTCCGAGCGGTGGCGGCAATTAAAATTTTATTTACTTGCAGTGCGGCTGGAACAAAGGGATCAGCGCTCCGCGTGTCAGCGTGTGCGGCTGCCAAAACCGTGTGCGATGGAACGAGCAGCCTCTGGCGGAATGTTTTGATTCAGGCAAAAATATTGCGCCCAATGTGTGGAGCGGCTTATGATCGGGCGATGAACAAGTAAAAACTAACTAAATGATATAAATTATGAATGCAAATTTAAAAGCCGAAGGATCGGCATTATTAAATGAAAATATCAGATTGAAAAATGATTACACTTCAATCCGTAATAAAATTGATGAAGTAGATAAGATGTTAAGAGAATCACAAACCAGAGTTCAAGAAAGAGATTTAGCGATAAGTAAACTTAAAGAGTATAACATTTTTTTAATTAAAAAACTTTCCTCATCTGTTCCATTTGATTTTGTTGTTTACGCGACAGGTAAAACTCCTAAGATTGTTCAAATGATGTTTGATGAATGGACAAACTCTACTTTGCGCGATGGAGGCTTTTAAATTTGCACTATGCACACTTTCCACGAAGCACAAAAAGAGCCTGTCATAAGCCGCCTGTTAAATTTCGTTTGGTGTGAGCGTTGGCAATGGGCGTGAGCGTGGCACGTGTGGAGCTCCGCGAGGCAGCCCATTATCGTAAGCAACAAACTGGACTATAATGTGCTTGTGCTGGCCGTGGTAACCGATGAACTAACAACAAAGAACTGAAATGAGGTTTAAAATTTAAAAAACAAAAAGCGATGGATATTCAAGAATACAATCGAGTAATTACTCAGTATCAAGAATTAATGCAAGCCTGTATGGGAATACCTCAACAAAAGGCTATTCAAGATGCACAATTAAATTTTATAAGCAAGGCATATATTGAACCAGCCTATACAATGAAGGCAAGTTGGTTGATCCCTGAAGGAAGAGGCATTGAAGTTGATAGAGTAATTCAAATGCACCCATACGATTTCTGCATTGCTTATAATCAAATAACAAAAGACCATAATGCGGCACTTGACTTACTAAGAAAGTATATTCATGAACGTATTGATAATCTTTTTAGAAAATGAGTGCGGCTGGTTTTGTTTTTAAATTTTAAAACCGACCCTGACAAAGCTCCGGCTGGGGTTGTTTTGTTTGAGTGCGACAAATGGCACATAATGGACGAATGTTTAAACAGTAGCCGACTATACAGATGAGCTTGAATAGAACTACTAAACAAGGTTTTAATAAAATATTTTGAGTGATGGCTTTTACTAAACTTCAAAGAGAACAAATACACCAAAAGTTTAATGGGCATTGTGCATATTGTGGTGAGGTTATAAAATTAAAAGACATGCAGATTGACCACATAATACCTCAATCATTCTTTTGGGGATTTGTGAAAAGTAAAATACATGTACCTGATTTTCTGAAACACTTAACAGAAACCGATGTAAATCATAATGATAACCTTCATCCAGCTTGTAGAGTTTGCAACAAATGGAAGGCAACATTTCACCTTGAACTTTTTAGAAGTGAAGTGTCCGACCAATTGAAACGCCTAAATGACTACAGCTCAAACTTTAGAATGGCAAAGAAGTATGGACTTGTGCTTGAAGTTTCAAAACCAATTGTTTTCTATTTCGAGCGCGTTGGCAAAAATATTTTATTAAAACCGGAACTAACAGATGAACTGTCCCACGAAGCACAAAATGAGGCTATTGTTTAAACATAGTGTTGTGCGGCTGCGAAGTGTCGCACGTGGGCTGGGCAGCTTACGTTGCCATCGGTGCGGCTGGCACGGCCAAAAGTATTAGCCCTCCGTGGCTTTGGCCGTGGTCGTTAGAAAATGGCAATGGCGCACAATCTGAAGGGGTTTATTGCGTTTTGTGGCTATTCTGAACCGTCCATGAAACACGGATTTTTTGTCTTTAAAACCGAAGGGCCGGCTGTATTGAAAATAAAATTTGTCCTTTTAGTTGTATATATAGTATATATGATATATCTTTCGGAAGATTTAAACATTAAGGATATGATAACAATCAATGGAACTTTCGCGGCAATTGAAAAACAACTTTTAAACAATGGCTTTTCATGTGTTACACTTGATCGTAACTGTTCAGTTTTTAAGACTGAAAAAGAAATTGCTTACGTTTATTTTATTGGTTTAGGTAAAGGATTTGAATGTTGAAAATATGAGATCATCGCATAGTATAGCCGAGTCACTAAAAAGACTCGAAAAACAACTTGAAAAAGTTAGAGGCAAAGAATATGATTTGCCTTTTGGATCAATGAAACGAGCAAGGGTATCCCGTAAATGGGATATGCTTGCCAGAAGAAAAGATGAACTTTTGAATGAACTCTATAGCCATCCAGACTATGAAGATGGAATGAGGTTAGCGGAACAACAAACGATAATTGAATGAAAAACTTTGAAAAATTTTTGATCAAAACATCTGAACTGAATGGCATTGTCGATTTTTTGAATTGGATGAACCGTGAAAACTTTCAGCCTTCAAGTGATGATAACACAACATGGATTCATGTTGGTAGTGATGGAGCAGAAGAATATCAACCATTTGAACTTTTAAAAAAATATGAAGAGTCTATTAATAAAACTTCCTCGCAGATTTAGAATTTGGTGGGATACTATATTCATGTATATGCTCGGTCGATGTGGAACACATGAATTTAGAAACGACATTAATCTTTACAATGAATTGCGGCTTTGGATTGAAACTAAAGGAATGCCAAATGAAAAAACTAATTGACCTGGACAATCAAACATTTGAAACGCTTTCCATCATGGCAATCAAAACAAAAACGAATCTCAAAAATTATATCGAATCTGTCCTTGTAACTCATGCGGGCGGGGGTTTTAAAGACAAAAAATCTCCCACTAAAACTTGACATGATACATATATTTAGTATATCTTTGTATCAACAAAAACAAAAAATAACATGAAAAATTACACGGTAGCAATCGAAAAAATGGGAGAATCAGTAAGTAACCCTTCATCTGTTTATCCCCAAACATTTACTGATTTTAACAAAGCTGTGAACTCATTCAAACAAGCTATCGACAGCTATTTGAATGGAGTTGATTACCCAACTGTAAATGAGTCTGATAATTATGTTGATGCTGGTGGACTTGGACATGATTACCGTGTAATTTTTGAAGCAAAATGAGAATTATAATTGCCCAATGGTCAGATGGACGAGTAACAGCTTACTCGTCTGTCACCGTTTTTTTATCGCATCATCCAGGAAGAAATTACGATACTATCATGTCATACATTTCTCGAAAGAATGAACCGTATGTAGATAGTGAATTGAAATTATTTCGAATTGATGTTACTCGCGCGGTGGCGGCAAAAAAGAAAAAAGCTTCCACTGAACTATGACAATGAGCAACACTTTCCCGCGCTTACATGGCATAAGCCGCCTGTTATTTGCAGTGCCATCCCGAAGCGTTGGCACAAAGGGAAAGGCACAAATCGATGGAAGGAACATTGCCACCAATGTGAAGGGCTTGGCATTAGGGCGGTAAACAGATGAAAGAAGTTAGAAGCACAAACAGAAAAAATAAATTAAACAGCAATGGATATGTTCACAACTAAATACACAAAATGGTTACCAATATTGATTTATGATTTCAGTGGTAACAAATACCTTTTACAAGGGAGAAGAAATTTAAAGACAGGTGAATTGTGTTTTAAGAATACAAGACTTAACACACTTTACAATTTGATGCACAACATGCCTCAATCAATTTTTGACCCCAAAGTTCAATTTGAAACTATACTGAGCGAGGGCGTTTAATTTATTTTTTATATGCACACACTATTCATGAAAAGCATCCCACGCCTGACTCTAAGCCCCTATTATGGGGCGTGGCGCGTGCGGGTCGGCTTGGCGCACATGTGGGCGGGAAGTGCGAGCTCCGCGGTGGGTGCGACAACTCAGAGGAGCGACATGTACCATAATGTATCAAGTGTATATGACGGTTTTGAGCGAACACGAACTAAATAAATAAGCAGTAACAAAAAATTAAATACCCGTGCGCGGGGGCTTTTATGGACGTAATATCAACCACTATCAGCTACCAAGGAAATCCAATCAAGATTGAAAATGGTAAGGTTTACGCATTAGGATTTGGAACAACAATAACAAACCGAACCATGCACCATTCTTGGATTGAGATTAAGAAAGACAACATGAAAAAAGAATTTCGCCAATACTTAGAACAAAACAAACTGATATGAATATTCAAATGATGGAGTACAAAGGCCCGTGTGGTCTAATTAAAATTGTTGAGCAACTTGAGTTCTGCAAGTACCAGACAAAAGATGGACTGCATGACCTGAAAGACAACTTAGCATTTCAGGCACTTAAAGAACTTGCTCAGGAACAAGTTGATAACTATGACGGGCCACAAGATGGTGAGGCTTGGTCAGGTGGTTTTGCTGAAAATCATTAGTGCGGGTCGGCAGGGTATTTAATTTTTTGCTCACTGAACTTAATAAATGCAACAACTCTTTCACGCGAAAAACTGGCATATACACAGTGTTATGTGCTGTATTGCGGGAGCGTGGGGAAAAGCCGTGCGCGTGGGCTTGTGCGTGCCTCCGTGCGGAAGGCTTTTATTGAGGAGCAATATTGCATTTAATGAGCAATTTGTTTATGATCGGCTTGGTTGATTGAAAAGCAAAACTGTCCAACGACACAAAAGAAATATGAAAAACGAAACTACGATAAACACTGAACACCAAGCTGGCATAAACAAGCTGTTAAATGCAGTTGCGCCTACACCGAAACTTGGTAAGGAATACATGTCAGAAGTTGACTCACTCAAACAAGTGAAATGTTGTAGATGTAAAAATATTCACACAAAAGGAGAACGCCATTTAATAAGAAAAAAGTCGTACAGTGAATCACTTGTTTGTCCACGGTGTCGGTGTGAATCTTATTTTGAAAAATGGACTGCGCGATAGCTTGCCCCGTGGTGCGATGGCATGTGAAGCTCCGGCAGGCAGGGGCAACCCCGTGGGATTCAGGCGCAATTGCATTTAATAGTGTTATAGGCGAACCAAACCCGTGTGTAAACGAATAAAAACTATGAAACTGATAACAATTAAACAAGGAGTAATAGGCGTGATAGATGCGCCTGAGAAGCCTACAAAAATGCAATGTGAAATTGAATGCTATACTAATGAAATATGTCAATGTCAGATTTACCTAGAAGCCCTCACCAAAGCCATCTCAGAAACCTTTGTGCCTTTTAAGGATCAGGATATAAGCAAAGTTATAGTTTACGCTTTAAAAGAAGAACATTCACTCCTTAAAGAAGGAAATGTATATGATGTTCCAGAAGGGTATAAGGTGGAGTTTGAAGATGATCCTAAAATTAAAGAAGGAGATAAAGTTAAACTACGAACAAGTTTAATAAAAGAAGAAATATATTATCTATTTTCAAAATTCAAAGGGAGAGGTATTTTTCCTTATAGCTACTTAGAAGGGGAATTTGAAGTAACAAGAACGAGTGGTGATTTCTTTGATTTTAGTGACAAAGTAAATGGAAGACATACTGATATAAGATTCACTTCTAAGCAATTTTATAGAACTAATATTCGTAAAGTAGCCATCCTAACTCCTGTAAAGGAGGAGGAACAAGAATTTACTTTTGTAGGCCAAAGCAATGAACATGGGGTCACTACAAGCCGTTGTAACCATAAATATCAAGAAAGGGTTGACGGTATATTCTGCTGCATTTACTGTAATCATGAATTAGTGGTTGAGGAGGATACACAAGAAGAAATTCTGTGTTGTACTCAATGCAACGCTCCTCTTATAGGTAAAGATCATGTGATACTAAATCCAGATAGCAAACTCACCTGCCATGATTGTTGGAGTGAGAATTGGTCTATTTTATTTCAGATGATCAGAGAAGGGAAACATGACTTAGTTAAATCCAAATTCACATTAACAAGAAAGCAATGAAAACAGACAATGAATTGATAGCTGAGTTTATGGGGTATGATGCCCCTGCCGAATATCCAAATGGCTACTATGTTTGGCCTGATCAGGGTTTTTGTGTCGTTGATGATTTTCAATTTCACTCTTCATGGGATTGGCTTATGCCAGTAGTAGATAAGATTGAAACAATGGGTTATCAATTTAAACAATGCAGAAAAAGGGTTGAAATATTTGAGGATTTTGGTACTCAACTTTTTGTTTTAAGAACAAAAGAAGATATTAAGATTAAATCTGCATGTAAAGCAGTAGTAGAATTTATCAAATGGTATAACCAACAGAAGAAATGACATTCGAAGAAGCAAAAGATCATGTAGCCAAAAAGCATGGTCATAAAAATTGGAAGGAGCTGAATAAATTAACTGTTGGGGACTTCTTCATTGATGAGATTGCCGAACTCTACGCCCAAAGCAAACAAGCTGAGGCTTGGGACGAAGGATGGAATGCTTGCGTCAATTCTACTAAAGTAGTTGGAGTGTTTGAGAATAAAACTGGAATAAATTTTGAAAAAGTTTTTAACCCATACAAATCACTTCCTGTTAACCCAAATAAATACAATCAAGACTGCAAGTAAAGTAATAGCTATTGTTTTCCAAATATCCGATTTTTCCGGGCAGTTGATAGTTTGGTTTACGGCTGTTTTCTCTTTCCATTTTACAACCGAGTCGGGGCATTGGATTGTTTGATAGATCGTGTCGTGATGATGGATTTCGCGGATTTTAATACGATCGATTATTTTATCTACCGTGTCCTTTTCGGTTTTTGTTATTGTATTGGTTACTGTCTCGCCTTTAATAAAGACAGTTCTATCTTTGTAAATTGTGTCGGCATTGACCTTAGCACCATCGGCTACCGCTTCTTTTATCAACCGATTAGCGCGCTCTAACTTGCGTTGAGTAGGGCTTTTGAATATGCCGCATGAAACTAAAAGAATTGATAGAATGAGGTATTTCATTATCCAATCAAATTAATAAAAGCCTGAACCTGTCGTATATTCCTTTCCCGCTTTATAAATGCTTCCATGTTTGCCTTATCAATAATTCTCTTATTGTAGCTTGACATAAATTATATTCTTTAGCTGTTTTTCTTTGATTTAATCCATACATATAATGCAATTGCAACAATTCAGACGCTTCTGATTCTAATAATTTTGAGCTACCAACTAGCTCTCCTTTAACAGCTTTTGTCAAATTATTTTTATAAGCATGTATGCTGTTCTCTGATGCGTTACACCATTCTAAATTTTCAATTCGATTATCAAGCTTATTACCATTTTTATGATTGACTTGAGGTTTGTTTTCAGGATTTGGAATAAATACAGTTGCTATCAATCGGTGAACTAAGGCCATTTTACTTATACCTGATTTTGATAAAAAAACACTTTCATATCTATACTTAGAGCTTTTAAGTATTTTTTCATGAACTGTAGATGTCGATTTTTTTTTATGGTTTATTGAATCAACTTTCCTTCCTATACTTTTTACTCTTCCTAAATTTGATATTTGATAATTACCATTGTAGCCTACTATATCAATCCAAATTTCATTCATATTTTTTTATTACAAATTTAACCAATAAGATTAATGAACGCTTGAACTTGACGGACATTTCTCTCTCTTTTTAAAACTTGACCGCCATTCGATTGATTTGATGGAGAAGTATTCCCTTCAATTGTTTCGAAAAGTCCCTTCTCGCTGTCTGTCCATTGCAAAAAAAGGCCAACATGATCGGGTTTCTGATCTGCGTTCCAATCGAAGATTACCAAGTCGGCCGGCTGAGGTTCTTTGGTAATCTTGTCTTTAAAATTAATCATGGCAGTTCCGCATCCGGCAAAGCCTTTTGAAAAGCCCCCATGTTCGATGATCTTTCCGGCCATCGCATAACACCAGGAACAGAAGATTCCACACCAAGCCACGCCATCTACACCAAACCATTCGCCAAACATTGTGTGATTAGAATTGGCAGGTGATTCCGTATAACCAAGTTTTGATTTGGCTATCTCTATAATTTTGTTTCTTAGTTCGTTCATTGATGTACTGGTGCAACCCAGGTTTTTTTCCAACCTAACAGTTTAAATACACCGAAAAGTACTACCTCAGTAAGCGGCCCGGCCCCCAGATAATAGATGTTGTAAATCTGCAAATCAAGATTCATCTTCTGATTAATAAAGCCTACAATATCAGGAAGGAAATAAACCAAAACAGGAGCCAGAAAAGTAGTAAGAGCCCAGTTATCCCAATTCATTTTAGCGTATTTTTTATACTCAAAATCAACTGGAGGATTAGCGTTATCGCAGTTGTCCTTAGCTATTTTGAATAAGATGAAGTTGTATAGGAAGCTTCCGAAGAATGCCCATATATAACGAGATAGTAATTCCATATTTTTATTTTTTAGTTAATTCCCTTGTAAGTTC
The DNA here is from genome assembly GCA_035493595.1 of Cyclobacteriaceae bacterium. Classification (GTDB taxonomy): domain Bacteria; phylum Bacteroidota; class Bacteroidia; order Cytophagales; family Cyclobacteriaceae; genus DATCRE01. The sequence goes on from DATJHZ010000623.1 coordinate 37,622, forward strand.
TTTAAACGAGTCCAATTCTGTTTTTATAAACACATCAAAACGATGACTCATTTGTTCAAAGTCATCCTTCACATCTTTAATGTCTGAGCTAATATCAGAAACGGTTTTAAACGCTTCTTCCATTTTGGCTATGCGTTCATTTGATAATGATTGTCTCCATAGGACAAATCCTAAAGCTCCAGCAATAGCGATGTAGATTGTTATTTGCGCTTCCAGTGGCATCGTGTTTGAGTTATATTGAAAAACATTTTTTTATCTTTCTTAATTAAATTATCAATTCTCCTTTCAATTTTTTTTTGCCTGCGGATTAAAAATATTAACCCGACAATGATTAAAACAATCAACCCGATTTCAAACTCTTGCATTGCAGTATGATTAAGCCAAAAACTAAAAACATAATAGTGTCATAACTAACCGCGTGAAATCCGA